>JALXCH010000184.1 GCA_026991005.1 Calditrichia bacterium
CTTGGTACAGTATGGGGCGGATTGGCATACCTTCTGATCCGCGCCATGAAATCCGAAAAACAAAAAGCTCATAGTTCGGAGCTTTAAACTCCCGAGGCCACCCATGGTTACTGCAGCCAGAACACAATCGCGAAAATTATACTACAACCAGGCAGTAGAGGAATTTCGCCAGAAACGTTTCGACCCGGCGTACCTTATTTACGGAGAAGAAATCCTTCTCACCGACAATTTACTGCGTCTGATTAAAGAGAATTTCCTGGAAAAGCCCGAACCGGAGATTAATTTATTTACCCGGTATGCCAGCGAAGAAGGTGCCGATGCGGTGCTCTCGCTGGGAGCAGGGATGGGACTATTTTCTCAGAAAAAACTCATCATCCTGAAAGAAGCAAACGCTCTGAGCAGCAATGAACTGAAACGGCTAAGGCAGTTTCTCCTTTCGCCAAACCCCGATATTTTACTGGTACTGCAGGCCAACATTCCCAATTTGTACCAATCCCGCTTAAAAAAAATTGAAAACGACCTCACCACCATTCAGGTATTTCCCCTGCGCGAAGCGGAATTGCTGCGATTCGTAAAAGAGGAATTTGCGCGGTCTGGCAAACAAATTACCGATGCCGCCGCACAGCTCCTTATTTTCATGGTGGGGAACCAGATGGCTGACCTTATTTCCCAGATCAATCACCTGGTGGAATATTACAGCGAGCAGGAACGCATCGATGCAGCGGAGGTGGAAGCCGTCGCCAGCACTTACGTTACGCAGGATGTTTTTCAGTATGTGGGATATCTGGCACATAAGCAGTTCGACAAGGCCATCTTTGTTTTACACCATTTGCTGGAAAGCGGGGTCGCTGCTCAACAAATTATTTACCACATTCAGCGGCATTTTACCATCTTGTGGCGCATTCAGGGATACTGGCGTTCCGGAATCCGGCAAAAGGAAACAATTGCTCGGGAATTAAACCTATTTGCCCGCTATGTTCCGGAATATCTGGCTCAGAGCCGCAAATGGAGCTGGAATAATCTGAAAAAGATTATGCAATTTATTAAAAATGCAGATAAACAATTGAAAGATAATCAGATAAGTTCCAAAATTGTCCTTGACATTTTAAGCTATCAAATCATAAATTCTTAAGTTCCGTAACTACGGAACTTTGACATACTCCAAACGTTAAAAATCAGGTCTTTATGACGAAAACATTAAAGACTCGTAAAAAGAAAGATGTTACCGATGAGGAGCTGATTGCCAAATTTCAGATGGGTGACGTTCAGGCGTTCGATGTTCTGGTACGCCGGTACAAAGATCAGCTGCTCAATTTTGTATTTCGGTTCGTAGGCAACCGTTCCGATGCCGAAGATATTGTTCAGGAAACATTTTTACGGGTCTATAAGAATAAACATTATTACAAAGAAATTGCCAAATTTTCCACATGGGTGTACACCATTGCGGGAAATCTGGCAAAAACCGAGTTGCGTCGGCGTAAAAGGCACAAAATTTTCTCGGTAAGTAACTTTGTGAACGAAGAGAAAGACTACGATATACCGGATACAGAAATCAGTCCGGATCGTAAAGTGGACGAGACGATTAAAGAGGATTACATTCAGAAAGCGATTGAAAAATTACCTCCGAAGTTTCGGGAAGTCATTATTTTACGGGATATTCAGGGATTCGCTTACGAGGAAATCAGCCAGATACTGAACATTCCACTGGGAACGGTAAAATCCCGTGTAAATCGCGGGCGTTTGAAATTACAGGAAGACCTAAAATTTCTCTTTGAAAACGAACCGAATGGAACGGTAAAAAATTAAGAGGTAAGCCTATGGCCGATTGCGACAAATTTAGAATGCAATTTTCAGATTATCTGGACGGTGAACTCACCATCACCGAACGCACCGAACTGGAAGCTCATCTGGCAGTCTGCGAATACTGTTCGGAAACGTTAAATCAGATTCGCATCATCCAGCGCAGTTTACAAAATATTCCTGCCATTACCACTTCCCCCGATTTCGAAACCCGTTTGCACCAGATGTTACATCAGCA
>JALXCH010000185.1 GCA_026991005.1 Calditrichia bacterium
ATGAATCTGTTTTCCATTTTTATGCACGATTATCTGGAAAACAAACTGATTCCGGTGTTCATGTTCGGAGAACCCTACAATCTGGTGGATGCGGTTAATTTCCGCCTGGGGAAAGGGGCAACGGGATGGAGCTTTACCCATCGCAAACCGTTGTTGATTAAAAAATTGAACCGGCACACCAATTTCGGGCGCTTTTTTGTTAATTCTTTTCTCTCTGTTCCGACAATAATAAATGGTGAAGCAATTGGGGCTGTAGTAACTGGAAGTTTTAAACAGGGGGCATATAGCGAGGGAGACCGCTATGTGCTGGAAATACTGGCTCCCTATATCGGTTTGCTGCTTGTCAGGGAGCATCTGGAGGTAACCAGAAAAGATGTTTTACCGGAAAAAGAAGGGGCTCATTAAATATGTTAAAGGGACTGTTTATTGCCAGGGCAGGCATGATACCACGCCAGCATCGCCTGGATGTGGTGGCTAATAATCTCGCCAATATTAACACCATCGGTTACAAAAAAGATGAGCTGTTTTTCAACAAACTGATAAAAGCCATGGCGCCCGGTGCCGATGGCGAAGTAGATACGACCGATCCGCTGAAAGAGATCACCGATTTTTCCCCGGGAATATTTCGCAAAACGGACAATCCCCTGGATGTGGCCATTGTGGGAGAAGGCTTTTTTACCATTCGCACCGAAGATGGCGAAGTGTTCACCCGGAACGGAAATTTTACCCTGGATGCCGAAGGGCGCCTGATTACTCAGGATGGTCATCCGGTGCTGGGACGCAATGGCGAAATTCAGGTGAGCAGTGGAGAAGTGACCATCACTGATAACGGCACGGTGATGGTAAATGGGGAAGCGGTCGATCAGTTGAAGATTGTCACGTTCGAGGATCCCACTCTGCTTACTAAAATTGGCAAAACCTATTTTGCCGATAGCGAAGATGCCGGGATGATAACAATTCCCGCTGAGGAAGTTCGGGTAAAACCAGGCTACCTGGAAGGCAGTAATGTGAATGGAATGGACGAAATGGTGCTGATGATTGCGCTGTACCGGGAATTTGAACTGGGGCAGCGTACCATTGTGACCATGGACCGCACTCTGGATAAGCTGATTAATGATGCCGGGCGGTCGGAATAATTTGCTTCTGGCAGTAACCGGAAATTCAGGGATTGAAGGGCAGGGATGAAGTTCCGGTTTTTTCAGGAAGAAAAATAAACGCAAGGAGGGCGTTCGAATGGATAAAGCGTTGCAGATTGCAGCGTCAGGGATGCAGGCACAAAAACTCACCATCGATGTAATTGCCAACAACCTGGCCAACGTAAACACCACCGGTTACAAACGCAGCCGGTTGGAATTTCAGGATTTGTTGTACCAGACCTTAAAAGCCGCGGGCGAGTCCACCGGGAACGAAAACCAGCGACCCACCGGCCTGCAAATCGGAAATGGTACGCGGGTGGTAACCACCCAGCGCAGTTTTCAGCAGGGAACCATTACCGAAACAGGCAATGCCCTGGATATTGCCATCGAGGGAGATGGTTTTCTGGTGGTACGGATGCCGGATGGTTCCCGCGCTTACACCCGGGATGGCGCCCTGAAAATCTCGGCAGATGGAACACTGGTCACTTCTCAGGGGTACATCCTGGAACCGGAAATCGTGATTCCCGAAGAAACCCAGCAGATTGTCATTCGCAAGGACGGACAGATTGAGGTGACCCTGTACGGAGAGACCGAGCCCAGTATTCTGGGGCAACTGGAACTGGCGCGCTTTATCAACCCTGCTGGGATGGAAGCAATGGGCGAAAATCTTTTTCGGGAAACGGTGGCTTCCGGGCGTCCCTATATTGGAACAGCGGGCGAGGATGGTCTGGGATTAATTCACCAGGGATTTCTGGAAACCTCGAACGTGGATGTGGTGAAGGAAATGGTGGAAATGATTGAAGCCCAGCGCGCTTACGAACTGAATTCCAAAACCATCAAAACGTCCGACGATATGATGCGCACCGTAACGCAATTGAAGCGATAGGCATGAAACGG
>JALXCH010000186.1 GCA_026991005.1 Calditrichia bacterium
AGGTGTTTAATTCTTTAAATGACAGGACATTTCGGAAATTGTACTCTAAAATCATAGTCAACCCTTTTTTCTTTATTTTAAGATAATAATCGCTCTTTTGCAAGTATTTTTCATAAATTATATTTTAAGAATCAGAAATATATTATTTTTGCAGTCTTTTTGCAAATAATAAATTATTGTATTGCTTAAATCGATTTAATATGAAAAACGGCAATCTATTTTCTGTTAAAACATTTTTAATCTTGATTATACGGGTTAGTTTAGGAGCGGATTAAAGACAAAAAAGAACATAATACTGCTACGGGAAGAGTGATATGTTGAAGATTTTTTTAAATTATTTCCCTCTCAGGATTAACTCAACGTTTTACTTAATTTATTGATTTTTTACATATCCTCTTCTGCAATCTTCCAGCCAGCACCGCAGCAATCTCGAACATTTCTTTTGTAATAGAACTACCCGGGATAGCAAGTTCTTACCTTGTGGAGACTGAGGATTTTCTTGCTCCACTGTGTTTCGCTTGCTCACAGAGCCTTATGGGCAATGACATTTTGCACTCTGCAACTGCTTTGCGCTCTTTGCGGTTAGAAAAGTTTAACCGCAGAGTTCGCAGAGAATACGCAAAGGACGCAATGAGAAATGTAAAAATGTAGAATGTAAACTTTTGCGTTCCACGAACCTGCTTGGTGTTTTTTGCAGTTTAATATACCTTAATCCAGAAAACGAAAATAAACACCGCCTTTTAGATCCTAATTTTCTCTCAAAGATTCACAATCCCTACAAATAAATGTTTTTTAAAATCCTGTCAATCCTGTTAATCCTGTCAAAAAATACTTAATTATCTGTTATGGGCATCCATTCACACAAATGAATTTGTGGGTTAAGGACATTCAGTCCATATCGGGAAAATTTCAAATTATTGATTACACGAAAAACATTGCTCCGCTTCCAGCCCCCGGAAGTTCCGACCTTGAAAAATTTACGGTGGAAAATTCTCGGATTAATTCAAAATATTTTTTTCAAACTGAATTAAAAAAAGTAGAGGTCTTTAAAGTTGCTCACTAAAACGGGTATTTTAAGAGATTCCCCTGTGCTGACAATTTTTAATGGTAAAGTTAATTTCAATCATTTCAGTGGCTAATCAACGACTTCCTCATTAAGATTTTTCGTCCTGTTTGTGTAGGATTCCGGTGAAGTTCTTTGCTTTGCTCCTGGAGGAGATTGAGATCTCACGCGGGGCTTTAATGAGATTTTTCACCTTGCTCCCGCAGAAGATTCTTCGCCCCGCCTGCGGCGGGACTTAGAATGACAGGGTGATTGAATTGTTGTGTAATCATTTGCTTATTTTATTAGCACAGACGGTAAGAGGTTCAATTCAAAAACAATAGGAAGGGCAAAGTTCCGGCAATTTTTGTTCAATCGTGTTCGAGCTGGATTTACGAATTGCAAATAAGAGGAGGTTTCTTCCAATCGGAACAAATTCGGGTGATTAACCAAAATTGGCAGGATTAGTCCAAAAGAAATTTTTATTTCACCAGAAACCGCTTCACGGTGCGGTTTCCCACATTATCCTGCACTTCAATTGTTAGGTGTATTTCCCCTTTCGCCGGGGAGGGAATGTGCACGGTAAGGCGGTCTTCCTCGGGATCGTACACAAACAGATGCCAGCGCCCGTTCACCCACACGTTAATGTGGGATTCCGCCCCGATACCCGTCTGTTCATCCTTCACCACAAATGTTAGATAACCTTTGCGGGAGAACAGCGTATCCCGGTGCACCCGTTGCGCCGGAAGCAACAGCGGAGGGATGGTATCCCGCCCCAGAGTAAACTGCTCCAGGCTGGTGACGCGCGCGGAAAATTGGTGGGTCAGGGAATCCCATTGGGCGGGCAGAAACGACCAGTCCCTCTCCCCGTGGGTACGGTAGAAAAGGGCAAGTCTGTCCCGGTGCCACAAACCTTCCGGTACGCGGAGCGAAATTTGCACCCCCCGATCGACCGGCACATCGAACGGCTCGACATCGTAAATCGGTGTCAGGCAGCGGAAATCGCTCGGCGAAAGCGAGTCGGGGGGCAGGGTGCGGAGCATAATGGCGGTGGAATCGTACAGCGAGCCCGGCGAAAACCGGGCGCTAAACTGCCCATCCTGCGAGCGGAGGAGCAGGCTGTGCCCGGGACGATAATAGGCCATCCGGGGGAAGGAACAGGGGAAAATGCGGGAGAACAAATCCCTGTTTTCCAGAACCCGGGAAACGGGAATATGAATTTCCGTAAGGTGCGGAGAAAGCGGGAAACGTACCATCCCGGGGAAAGGAGCTTCCGGTTTTTCCAGGATGGGGGGCAGAGGAAATTGGGAGGGATCGAATCGCACCACCACCCAGTTTTTCCGAATGCTGCAATGGAACGGTGGGGAATCCGCCGAAGTTGCAGTGTCCCCTCTGGCGGAGCAGTTCAAATACAGCGGCCAGGTGGGGAAGCCGGTGGTGTCCCGTCCCAGGATTTTCAGCGGGCACTGTTCCTCCGGGAAGAGAGGGTTGAGGAAGAGCGCATAATGGTGCAGGTGCTCCCGAAAAAGATGTCCGGTAACCTGCAGGGAAGTATCCGGGTACCAGCGCTCGTTCTTCCGAAAATAAGCCTGAACCTCCTGCAACGGTTGGGGCGACTGCAGCCGCAGGAACATCTCGCTGGAATCCCGGCGGAAGAAATCGTGTTGCAACCAGGCCGGGGTACCGTAGAGAAAATGAAATTGCAGATCCGCCGCATTTCCCCAATAATCTTCGATGTGAATATGTGCCGTGTGCAGACCCGGCGAGAGGGTAGCCGGGGAAAGAATTCCACCGTTGGGCGGGGTGTCTTCGTACATATCCAGACTGTTTGCCGGATGGCGGAAAAAGTTGTGGTAAATTCCCAGATGCCGCCGCCACAGGGAGAAATTTTTATCCAGCTCCACGAAGCGGGTGGTGCCGTAAGAGAAACGATCGTATTGCACGGAATACACCGTGTTGCTGTCCACCTGCAATTCTGCCCGGTAAAAGGAAAAGCGATTGCGCGCTCCGTTTGCCCAATCGTACACCTTGAGTGCCAGTCCCACAGTGCCGCTAATATAAAAAGTATCCGGCAGGGTTACCTGCGATGCACCGTTCAAATCAACAAACAGAGTGTCGGGCTTCAGGTTGATGAAGGCATCGCCCTGCAGGGGTAAGAAGACAAGCTGGAACAACCGGGGCGGAATATTGTCCTGAATGACGTTGTGGTAGTAGGGCAGGGGATTAATGGGTTCGTTCCGGGAGTTGCGTAATTCGAAGTGAAGATGGGGAACGCCAATGCCGGTTTTGCCGGTACGAGCAATGTAATCGCCGCGCTTCACCGGAAACTGTTTGGGATCGAAATACAAATCCACCCGATACTGTTGATGCTTCAGCCGGTAGCGCCGCACGTACTCTTCCAGGTCTTTGCGGAAGCGTTCCAGGTGCCCGTACACGGCAATATTGCCATCCTTAAGTTTCAGGTAAATGGCACGCCCGTAGCCGTAGGCCGAGACCCGAACGCGCATCACGTACCCGTCCTCTACGGCAAAGACTTTGTAGCCGGTGCGGTTCCAGGTTTTGATGTCGATTGCCGCATGGTAGTGGCGCGGGCGGAATTCGCAAAAACTGCTGCTCATCAGTTTGCTGGCATTGGTGGGCCAGTAATAGCGGGAAGGTTGCGCCCCCAGTTGTAGGACAATCAACAAAAGGAGCCAGAGCCCAAGACGAAAATATTTCCCCGATGCCAAACTAAAATTCCTCCGTAAAAAGAATGATTTGCCCGATGAATGAAAGCGGCATGTCCGTTTCTTGTACACAGCAACCAGCCCTTATCTATTCAAACTCCTGAATTTACCAGCCAAACAACTCACGGGCGTTGGCGGAAGTCACCTGGCGCACTTCCTCTTCCGAAATTCCCCGGAGTTCGGCGTGTTTTTCGGCAATGTAGCGCACATAAGCCGGTTGATTGCGCTTGCCCCGGAAAGGAACCGGTGCCAGAAAAGGAGCATCGGTTTCCAGTAGAAGCCGGTTTAAAGGCACATGCCGTACCACTTCCTGCTGCTTAAAATTCTTGAAAGTGATAACCCCGGTAAACGAGATGTACATCCCCCGCTCCAGGTAAAACTCCGCATCGGTAATACTCCCGGCAAAGGAGTGCATCACTCCGCGCAGGGAACGGATTCCATGAGCCCGGAAAAATTCCTGCATCTCCTCCTGTGCCTCACGATTGTGAATGACCACCGGTAAACTCAAATCCTCTGCCAGCTGGAGCATAGCTTCCAGCACCGGAAGCTGCCGGGGTAGGGGAACATCCTTCCAGTACAGATCCAGCCCAATTTCCCCGATGGCCACCACCTTCGGGTGGTTCTGGGCCATCTCCCGAATCTGCTCGCTCTGCATCTGCCAGCCTTCTTTCACGTCTGTAGGATGGATACCCACCGCCGCAAACACTTCGGGGAACTGCCCGGCAATCTGCACACCATGGCGACTGGATTCCGCATCGATTCCCAGGGTGAGTATCCGCTCCACCCCTGCGCTGCGAGCCGCCTCCACCACCTCCGGCAAATCCTCCTGAAATTGCTCCAGCTGTAGGTGGCAATGCGTGTCGGTTAACGGTGCTGGCATTCAAAAAACCTCATTATTTAAACAGCAAATTTACACCGTTCTGCGCATCCTCCAAAGCAGAAGTTCAAATATTTCTGGTTTCTTGATTCACCGGGTTTTATGAGTTATCTTTGTTGCCCTATTTGCCTGTTTTTCTTCTCGAAAAACAAGGAATAGGATGCCGAAGTTACTTGCAAGGGATGGCGGTTGACCTTTCATCAGAAGATTCCGATGAAATGAGATTCCTGCAAATCGACCCTGCGTAACGGGGCGGTTTCGTTCGAGTTTTTCTCTCTGTAAAAGGGTGAGGTGCGGAGTGATGCCCTCTGCAGAAGTAAAACCCGTGCGTGGAGGAGGAGATGCTCTTTGCTCTCGGGGAATAAGTTTTTGGTAGTGAGTGATGAGAAAGGAAAAAAGTAGGTAGAGATAGGGAATCGAAATAATTTTTTAACAACATTTTAATTTAAGGAGAAAGTATGAAGAAGGATGGTGTTTTCGCAATCTGGATGGTGTTGATGCTGGTGTGGATGGCCCATGCGGCGGAGGTTACGGGTGATTGGTTATTGTTGCGCATGGTAAAAGGAGACCAGACGCGGGAGGTGTTTCAGAAAATGAGCTTCCGCCCCGATGGGATGGTGGAACAAATGGGATTCCAGGTGGCATCCTGGTCTTTCGATGCCGGTAAAAAAGAAATTATGATGAAATCTGACCTGGACAAAGATTTTAACGGCGTTTTGAAGGTTAAGACGTTATCGGATAAGGAATTGGTTTTTGAGAAGGATGGAGCGGTTTATTATTTGCGGCGAATCGATGCCGCCAGGCTTCGGAAAGAGAATCAGGAGGCACAGCTAACCGGGGTGTGGCGCAGTACTGATGGCGAAGAAGGTACCCAATATTTGAAATTTACCCTGCCGGATGAATTTACCCTGGTGGGTGTGCAGGAAGGCAGCAGCAGCGAATCCCATGGAAACTGGATGTACGACTCCCGGGAGAATGTGCTGTACGTTTTTGCCATGACCCATTTTTGTGATGGTAAAAATCAGGTGGTGGAGCACAGTCAGAATAGCTGGAAAATAAAGAATCGGGGGCAGGAGATACACCTGACGCGTATGGAAGAGGTAAAGGTGGATACGCTAAGTTTTGCTGCCGAAGATTTGCCGGAAGGTGACCCGGCGGAATTACCGCTTGCCTGGAAAGAATCGAGCAACTGGTACTCCGTTTTAGCTGGAGTTAAGCAACTGGATTACCGGAAGGGCCATTTGCTAAGCGCTGTGGGCGTCCTGGAGTACCAACCCGTGGTCATTAAAGTGCAGGTGAATGAGGCCGAGAACTACCTCTCGTTTGCGTTCTCAACCTCCAGGCAGGGAGAAATGTCCCAGTATAAAGAAGCGGTTAAGGATGGAATGGAGGAGAACCCGTTTTTCCCGCAGGAGGAAATGCCGTTTTATCGAGTTGTGGGGCAGGAAACGATAACCGTACCCGCCGGAACGTTTGCTTGCACGGTGGTAGAAGCGTACGATGATTTCGACGAACGCAAAATGAAGCTCTGGATGGTCAACGACAAACCGGGGGTGTACGCCCGATGGATTGAGTCCAAAAAGAATTTTAGCCGTCGCGATGTGTTCGTCTGGGAGCTGAATGAGATTCAATAAAGAGAGGAAAAAACAGAAGGGGCAATCCCGGAGGGAATTGCCTCTTCTGTGAAAAAGCCGAATTTTTCAAGAAATGTCCTGGTAAATAAATTGTGCCGATAGAATGTATGTACATCCCAATACCGTATAACCCGTCCCGTTAGGGACGGAATGCACCTCGCTCACAAATTCCATTTATGGGAATGGAATGCCCACCCACACATTCACCCGTCCCGAAGGGACAGAATGAAATTTGTTACAACAAATATTGCCCTCAGGAAAATCCATTTTCAATTGTCCCTTCGGGACAACAATTCTGTTGTTTTGGTATTTCTTTCCCATATTTGAAAATATGGGCTAATGGCATCCCATCGCTTCGCGATGGATGAAGAATTTTTCTAACAACGTTCCTGCAATCCAATTGGTCGATAAATTATAAATACATTCCCGAAACACAATACCCGTCCCGGAGGGACGGATTGCACATAGCCCACAAATTCGAGAGGCTGTGTAAAAATAAAATTCAAAAGTATATTTAATCATAATTGCGCATATTGTAGCTCATGATGTTTGTTTAAAACTGGACCAATAAAGAGCATGTTGTTCAATCTTTACTTATTACTGAATTTAGTTTTCCTTTATAGCCATAAGATCCAAACATTAAGATAACAGTAAAGGAATACTTCTTTTCGATGGTATTTCCTGGTCTTTAAAATACGAGGTAATTCTTTAAATCATCATGATTTACAGTGTTTTTTTATAGCCACGAGCTTCAGCTCGTGGAACACTGAATTTTCC
>JALXCH010000187.1 GCA_026991005.1 Calditrichia bacterium
ATTTAAACACGCTTTTTTAATTACCAGGGGATATATATGTCGATACACCGGTTTGTTACCAACCGTCACCGTTTCGCCGAAGCCATAATCGCCGGGTTTGTGGTTACTGACCAAGCGATCCAGCGCCTGTTTCTCCCAGGCATCGGGTGTGTTGTATTTCTTGTTTCGGGGCCCAAACCCTTTACCCGTAGTCGTTTGCTTAATTTTAATACCCGTTTTCTGATAAAACACATCGGCGGTTAGGCGACCAAACACGGCAGGATAAAAATTTTTGGGATTGATGGTTCCATCGGAATCCGTATTGATGATAGGTTGCACCCGGGCAATAATATTACGAGCCGAAGCTAAAAACACCGAAAGGGCAACGGCTAATTGCTCTTTGTCATAACTTCCTTTAAGCTTACTAATTTCCCAATTTTTACCTTTACTGCTCTGGGCGTAAGCATTGTAGGTTTGCATGGAAATCCATTCCTTTGTCACCTTCTTTTTAGCATAAGAACCATCCCGGTTGCGATTGATTAAATCCTGCTTCGCTGCAATTACTTCCATTGCCGATTCTTTTAATTTCATCAGCAATGCGTAATTGTCCGGTTGAGGATTTGCACTGATGAATACGAGGCTTGCTAAAATTCCAAGTACAATCCGTTGCATGGCCTTTCTCCTTCCTGGAATATCTCTCGTGTACTTATTATCGTTAGAAAATGAGCAGGGTTTAACTTTTATTTTGAAGAAGATTTTTCTGAATTGAAACACCGAGATTTTCGAGGATTTTCCACTATCCGGCAGTGGAAATCGAATTACACTATTTCATGCATTTCAAATATCAAGAGCATTTTCAACTATTTTTCCACAGGGGTGATTATTTTGGTTTGCATTCCTGCAAAAATTACGGTAAAATTTTATATAGCTGTTTTATTAAAGCAAAATTTTGAAGAATTTAAACAACCAAAGCGGGAAGTTTCGTCATGACACAAGTTTCCACAAACAAGATGTTTCCGAAATTTATCATTTTTACTTTAAGTGGATTGGTGTTAACATTACTTACCGGATATCTGTTCTTTGGAGGAGAAATATTAAATATTCGGCAACCCGTTTTCGGATTCACAGCTTACGGAATAACCGGTTCTTTTTTCTTCGGGTTGTTGATGGTTCGACGCTTTCGAGATGCAATTTTTGCCATAATTTTACTCTTCGCTTTAAATCTTTTTCTTACCCATGCGCGCTTTTTAGTTGCACAATTTTTATTCTTTTCCACCAGCATCATCGCTGTACTTATTTACTGGGCACGGATTTATGGCAATGGCCGCTCCTGGCGCTGGATGCGCCCCCTCAGCCTTTCGGGACTATTCGGGGTATTCTACATTGGAATTACCGTGCTTTTGGGAATCATTTACCTGGGCGGAGTTTCCCGGCCTCTTTCCAATTTATCTGTGGGATTTCTCATTGGTCTGGGATTGGGGCTGGGATTTGAATTGGGAGATTGGTTGGTGCAACGATTTCTAAACACCGAAAGTAGCAATCAGCCATCTATCTCAACGTAAACGCTCTCCTACTTTAAATCGATATCCCCGGAGAAATGCTTCGGTACTCAGCACTTTCTTCCCGGCTTTTTGAAGCTCCAGAATCGCCACAATTCCGGGCTGGCAGGCAATGTGCAATTCTCCCTGCTCCGCTTTGACGATGGATCCGGGAGGGGCAACCTGCGAATGGACATCCACTACGCGAGCTCGGTAAAATTTCAATAAATCATTCTGGTAATAGGTAAATGCCGCGGGGTGCGGAGAAAGTCCGTGAATCCAGTTTTTTACCTGCTCGGCAGATTGCTCGAATGAAAGATGACACATTTCCCGGGTAATTTTGGGTGCCGGAGTTGCCAGTTCCTCCCGCTGCGGAATGGGGGTTATGTCGCCTTCTGCCAGCCGATTTACCACCTCCAGCAGCAAACGTCCCCCCTCTTCCGCCAGTCGATCGTGCAGTGTCCCCGCCGTATCTTCCGTAAATACCGGAAATTTTTTCTGAAGAAGCATTTCA
>JALXCH010000188.1 GCA_026991005.1 Calditrichia bacterium
GTGATGGGTGGAAGAAAATCCTTAACCCACTGCACATCCACTGCTACCCAGCGGGGATTTTCCGGACTGCTTTTTGGATCGAAGTAAGGGCTGGTGGCATCGAACTGGGTGGGATCCGGATATGCTGCCCGCACAATGCGCACGACCCCCGGAATAATTTGCGGTTTGACCACGCTGTGGTAAAACAGTGCCAGATCCCCTACCTGCATCTGCTTCATCAGGTTGCGGGCCTGGTAATTTCGCACCCCGTCCCAGTAGTCTGTACGTTCGGGCTGGCGTTTGAGGTCCTCCCAGCTATAGGTGTCCGGATCTGTTTTCATCAACCAGTAATTCATTCTGTTGGTCTCCTTTTCTTTTGCAGGGTTGGGGAATGGTGAGAGGCGCCGTGGTAATTCTTCTCTCCCGCGGTCACACGGATGGGCAACTCATTCTCTTCCGGTGGTAAGGGGCAGGTGGCGTAGGGCGTAAAGGCGCAGGGCGGGTTGTACGCTTTGTTGAAATCGATGAAGGTGACTCCAGAGGAATCCGGTGCGGGAACCTCCAGAAAACGCCCGGCGCCGTAGGTTTCTTTCCCGTTGGTTTCGTCTCCAAATATAATGAAGTATTCCGCATCCCCGGGTTTGCCCAACGGGGTAAGATGGTACTTTTGCCCCTGGATGGTAAATTCCAGCACTCCTGGGGTCGGCTCGTTGACGATGGTTCCCAGAACGGTAGGAATGGGCACCGTGCGGGGCGTGGGGAACGGTTTTAGTACCGCGCGCACTCGCCAGCGGGGATCCACCGGGAAGCGATCGATTCCTGTGAATTTCTCTAAATTGGGATGTTCCGTATCCTTCAGGCGTACCGCAAACCGTTTGCCTCGTTTGATGATGTAAAATAACAGAGATCGGTGGTTTAAGATGGTGGGCTTACCCCGGGAATCGTCCCGGAGAATACCTTCCCGCACCGGGTTGCCCAGGGTGTCTGTTACCTCCAATCCCGAGAATACTCTGATGGTGACACTGCTATCTTTGAGCACCAATACCCCAACGTGAGGTGCAGCCTTACCGGCAGGGAAGCGGATGCGATTGTCCCTTGCCGAACCAAAACCGTTTTCCCCTTCCTGCAACCAGAACAATCCCGCCAGGGTTAACCAGCTATCTTTCCGTTTAAGCCGGGCGATGCGTTGGGCGTGCCAGCGGTTTACCGATTCGATGTAAGCTTTTTCCCGGGGAGAATCATGGCTTCCGCATCCATTTACAATCCATCCCAGTGTTAAAGGGAATAGCAAAAGAATCTGAACAATGATTTTTTTCATACTACCTCGGCAATTAAAAATTTGAGCGAACGAACTAATTTTTTCCCAGTAGAAAGGCTTCCGTGCGGTTTTCGTTTAAAGGAATTCGGTATCGGTTCTCCCCGTTGATGCGGATGAGGAGCGTATGGTCGTCCGGTTGGTAAATTGCCAATTGCTCCGGGGGGAGGGTTTGCAACGCGGTGTTCACAAACCAGTCCATTACTACCAGTGCGGAATCTTTGAGTAAGATTTCCACCGGAAAACGCCGGGGTAAAGGAGAATCGGGAGCAGAGGGGAGCGCCTCCTGGGCGGGGTGGAGATTGACCAGAATGTACCGTTTCCCCGATTTGAATTTGTACAGTGGAACCGGAGCAGAACTGTTGCTGGATTGGGAAGGGTTTTTCCCGGGAAGTGCCACCCGGGCCGCGCGGAAAAAGGGGAAGAGATGCGGGTCATCCGCGGGACGGGAGACGGTAGAACTGGAAGAGCTGCCAGCCATTTTCTGCTTTTGTGAGGGGATTTTCGATGAAACAGATGAGGGAATAGATGGGGAATGGGTATTTCCTTTTTCAAGGAACTGAAATGCTTTTTCCAGTTTCCGGGAGTGGACGGGAGAAGATTGTGCAAATGCCGAATCGTTACTCGGGGGAGAGGAAAGAAATTTCTCCAGACGCGGATTTTTCCGGTAGCGGGGTTTGGAGGAATGGAAAAATCCAAAATAAATAGCGGTGGTCGCCAGTACCAGGAGG
>JALXCH010000189.1 GCA_026991005.1 Calditrichia bacterium
GTCTGGGCGGAAAGATCATTCCCCGGTTCGATTATTATGTTCGAATGGACTACAATTTGTTGCAAAAGAAATATCAAATGTTTCGGATGCGCTTAACTTATTTAACCTTGCCCTGGACGCTGGTCGCAGAATACAGCTCCCAGCGCCCGCGCATTTATGAAGATTCTTTTTTCAGCATGTTTGAAGTCCACGCCCATAATCAGCTCCGGATTGGAATGTACTACCAGCTTAAATGGGCACAGGTCGGGTTGCAATATTTTTACACCATGTACGGAATTACTCAGATTATTCCTGGAAATATTTCCGATACGGACTCCCGAGTGTTGCTCACCTTAAGTGGTCGGTATGGAACTCTGGGCGTGATTTATCAGAACGGTTTCGGCGGGCAGGATGTGGGGTATTTTGGCGACATTCGGTTCCCGATTTTTTGGGGAATTAAAGCCCATCTTTTTCATAGTTACTACAATTATGAACGAACCACCACTCGTATCAGCGAAGATGCCCTGTCTTTTAGCGCGGGATTAGAATATCGCCTGAAACAGGTGGCTGTGTTGCAACTGGATGTGCAGCAGGCCAGCAATATTTATTTTGTGAAAGATTGGCGGGTGCTAACCCGAATCACGTTTTTGTTTCGTAACGGGTATTAATTTCTTTCTCAGAAATAACCAAATACCATGACGAGGTGTGAAACATGAATAACGTATCAGGTGTTGCCTACATAGCGATAATAACTGTTCTTTTCTGGGGATATTCTGCCCTTGGGACTGCTCCTCAAGAAAAGGTGGAACTAAAATTTTCTCATAAAATTCACGTTGTGGACAATGAACTGGAATGTTTAACCTGCCACGAAAATGCCAAAACCAGCAATTCCGGTTCGGATAATCTTTTTCCGGAAATGAGTGTGTGCGGAAACTGCCACGATATTGAATCTCCGGAATCATGCCAATTCTGCCATCGTGATGTCAATGCCCCCCGGGCAGTTCCGCGTGTGGAAACATACAGCCGTTTATTTTCCCATCAGAAGCACCTGGCCGCAGGTCTGGAATGTACCACCTGCCATTCTAAGGTGGTTCAAAAAACCAGCGTGACTCCTTATGTGTTACCGGATATGGCGTTTTGTATGGATTGCCACGCCCGGAAGCAGGTGAGTAACGATTGCTTCCAGTGTCATCTGAAGAACGAAACGTTAAAACCTGCAAGCCATCGCGCCGATTTCATCCACAATCATGCCGATGCCGCCAGAATGCAAACCAGCGCTACGCGCACCGCAGAGCAGTGTAATCTATGCCACCGGAATAATTTTTGCCAGAATTGCCACGAAGGAGATAATCTGGATCGAACTACCCATCCCCTGAATTATATTTACACGCATTCTCTGGATGCTCGCGGGAAGGAAAGGGAGTGTGCGGCCTGCCATACGGAGCGTTCGTTTTGTAACGATTGCCATCGGCAGAATCTGCTCATGCCTTACGATCACCAAACCGGCGGCTGGGTGAATCAAATTCCTGGGGACGGTGGCAGGCACCGAATCGAAGCGGAAAACGATCTGGAAAGTTGTATGTCCTGCCACGAGCAAAACGCCGAAATCACCTGTCAGCGTAGCGGATGTCATGAACCAAAATGAGAGGATGAACCCATGCGTAATTTCTGGTATATATTCCCAATTCTTGTGTTAGGATTATTAATAGCCTGTAGTCAGCAAAAATCGCCGGTGGAAATAAAAACCCATCCCGAGGGATGGTATTCGAAAGATACCGGCGGTACCCACGGAAAGTATGTAGTAGAAAACGGGGCGGAAAGTTGCCGAAGTTGTCATGGGAAAGATTATTCGGGTGGCGAGGCAGAAATTTCCTGTTACACCTGCCATCCTTTTCCTCATCCCGAAGAATTTGAAGAGCCGGGTTCGGCGAATTTCCACGGAAAATTTATTGCCTCCCAATTGCGCTGGAATCTTTCCGTTTGCCAGCAGTGCCATGGGGTAGATTATGCAGGGGGAAAGGTAGGGGAGAGCTGTCTGGAATGCCACACCCTGCCCGGAGGCCCTGAAGCCTGTAATACATGTCACGGCAATTCCAACAATCCGGCTCCCCCGAAAGACCTGAGAGGGAATACTGAAAGAAGTGCTATCGGAGTAGGAGCGCATCAAAAACATGTGGCGGAAACAACCATAACCACACTCTTGGGATGCCAATCCTGTCATCCGCCTCTAACAGGTTTTGATGATCCTGCGCATATCAATAATCCCATCACCCCGGAGATTCAATTCTGCGAATTGGCGACCGATTCCAGCCGGTTAAATCCTGTGTGGGATTCCACCACTGCTACTTGCAGTCAGGTTTATTGTCATGGTGCTTTTAAATTTCGGAAAGACGAATCTGCTAATCAATATGCTTATGTAGATTCTGTTATTACCGGAGTGTCCGCACCGGTGTTTTGGACGGAAGAGCCCTCTGGAGAAGCCTGTGCTTTGTGCCATGCCTTGCCGCCGGCAGGGCATCTCGGGGAGGGGTTATTTACCACACCTCAGAGCTGTTCCGGCTGCCATACTGCCGTGGTTAATCCCGACGGTAGTATCAAAGATCCGAGCCTCCATATCAACGGCAAAGCGGATTTAAATTAAGATTATCTCATTTTTTCTTATTGCCTGAACCCGGTCTTACCGGATCGGGTTCTTTTACCATATCCTTTAGAAACTTTTGCCTGACAATCCGATAAAATGATTTGATTCCCATCAATGAAAGAATCAAATTTTTTATGGAAATTGAGTTGATTATTTTCGGTGAATATCATAGATTTTATTTAACAGAAAGTTCCGTAACTGCCGTATATTAATTGCATGTGTATCCAGAATATGAAAAAACCGGAACAAACTCTTTTAATCGGTGTAATCGGTGGTAATACCTGCGATAAGCCTGTATGTAACTTAGCCTATCGGATTGGGGAATATATTGCCCAACTAAAAGCGGTTTTAGTTTGTGGCGGAATGGGAGGAGTGATGGAGGCGGCCTGTAAAGGAGCAGTAGAACATGGAGGATTGACCATTGGAATTTTACCCGGTAACGACCCTGGAGAAGCCAATCCGTATGTAAAAATTCCTATCGTCACCGGAATGGGAATTGGACGAAACATTTTAATTGCACGCACGACCAAGGTTCTCATCGCTATTGATGGAAAATATGGAACACTCTCCGAAATTGCCTATGCTTTACAACTGGGAAAACCCGTAATTGCCCTCCAACCCTGGATCGATGTTCCAGGAATCATGAAGGTAAAAACCCCAGAAGAAGCAATTCAGCGGATTAAAAAAGATTGGTTAAAGGCATAGTAAGTGAATGGTAAATGGAAAAAGCAGCTTTTCATGCCTATGTAAGTGGAGTAGTGCAGGGAGTGGGATACCGGTATTTTGCATATCGGCAGGCAAATGCCCGTGGCATCACGGGATATGTCCAGAATTTACCCGATGGAAGGGTAGAAGTCTATGCTGAAGGAGAAAAAACTCAACTGACGGAGTTTCTTGCCGATTTAAAGAGAGGACCGCAATTCTCAGTTGTGGAGAATGTAGATGTAAAATGGTTGCCCTACCGGGGAAAATTTGATAGATTTAGCATTCAAACAGGATACGGGTGGTAATTCATTAAATAATAATCTGGTCTATTTAAAGGAGATACCTATGCTGAATTTTGCGGCATACATTCGGAACGTTCCGGATTTTCCGGTAAAGGGAATTCAATTTAAAGATATTACCACATTGATTAAAGATGGTGAATTATTTGCCCAAGTGGTGGATTATTTGTACGATCCCTATCGTCATGAAGATATTGATAAGATTGTGGCCGTAGAAGCACGAGGATTTATTTTTGGGGCAGCCTTATCTTATAAGTTGAATGTCGGCTTTGTTCCCATTCGCAAACCGGGTAAGCTCCCCGCCGAAACGCTGGTGGAAGAATACGAATTGGAATATGGCAAGGACAGTATTGAAATCCACAAAGACGCCATTCAAAAAGGGGAGAAAGTGTTGTTTATTGATGATCTGTTGGCTACCGGAGGAACGGCTTCTGCCGCATGTCGTTTGGTGGAAAAACTGGAAGGTCAGATCATCGGCTGTTCCTTTGTGATTGAATTGACAGAATTGAAAGGTCGTGAATTGTTAAAACCATATAAAGTTCATTCTTTAATTACATTCCCGTATTAATTTAATAAGGAGAGATATCATGAAGAGGGCACTTGTTACAGTTTTTATATTCTTGCTAATGATAACAGGAGTGGTATTCTCGCAGGATAAGTCTAAAATTACTATTGCTATTATGGACTTCCAAAATACGAGCGGGAAACATGAATTAGATTATTTGCAAAAAGCCATACCGGAGATGTTGATTACCAATCTAGCAAAAAGTGGAAAACTCAACATTGTGGAACGGGGGCGTTTACAGGATGCTATTCGTGAAATGGAATTGGGGATGAGTGGCATCGTGGATCAGAGTAAAGCCGTTGAATTAGGACGAGCAGTGGGTGCCAATGCCATCATTGTGGGAAGTTTTCTGGAAATTAGTCATATGATTCGCATCAATGCTCGTTTAATTGATGTAAAAACAAGTAAAGTGTTAAAAGCGGAATCAGTCCAGGGGAGGACTGGAAAGGAAATTTTTGACTTAATGGATAAGTTGGCTCAATCCATTGAAAATAAGCTTCTAGGTAAGTCCAAAGAACAAAAAATTGCGAAACAAAAACCTACTCCCCAGCCAACAGTAACTACCCCAAAATCCGCCCCCCGACATGTGCCTCCTAAAACTCCAACCGTAGAAAAGAAAAAGAGTAACACCATGCTCTATATTCTGGGTGGGGCGATTTTAATTGGAGGCGGTGTAGCCGCAGCCATGGCTTTGAGTAAAAAAAGTGAAGAAGAACAACCAAAACCACCTGCAAATAGTGATGTGTCTATGACTATAATTATCCCAGGATTTTAAAAGGAGGAGAATGAAACATGAAAATGATATATCGTACATTGGTTGTTGGAATGGTTGGGTTTGTTTTGTTTTTTACCCAATGCCAACGCAGTTTCGATACGGTTACACCGGATTCAAACAGTCATGTCCGTTTTCAGTTTAACTTTAAGCAGGACCAATCCCAGAATGTAGTAACTTCGGATAACGGGCAAAAATTTACCGGGCGCATTTATATCGAAGTTACTGGACCCAATATGAATAAAATAAATCGGACAGTAAATATTTCCGGTGACCAAATTACTGTAAATATGACGATTCCCCAGGGAGATAATCGACGCTTTGTTATTTATGCACGAGATAATAAGGATGTTACATGGTTTAAAGCAGATACAACCGTAAATTTAAGAAAACCAAAAATAAATTTTTCTATTGAAATGAATCCATCTTTTAGACTCGTTCTTTATAAAGTAGATGATAATACCCCTGACGCAGGATACTGGTTCGAATCGGAAGACACGTTAATGCTGAACTATTTTTATAGCCCCTCTCCCATTAATAAACTATTGTTCATTTCTATTTTTGATTTAGCAGACAATCAACAAAATGGAAACTATCGTTTAGTTGTTACTGATACTAACGGTACAATTTTGTGGAGAAGCATTCCTGTGGATTATATTGATATGGGAAAATGGATCGATTGGCATATCGTTGACGATGTTCGGGTTCCTCAGAATTTTTTAGTGGGAATTCAGTACACACAAGGCAGTAGCTATCCCAGGATTGGTCTGGATATGACTACGGTTTCGGGGCAATCTGTTGTCTATATTATTTCTTCAGATGATTTTTATCAAATTGATTTTGGAAACTGGATGATTCGTGCCGTTGTGGCAACTCCCACCGAAACCCAAAAAGTGCTTTCTCCCCAACCTTTCCCGGGATTTAAAAATTTGAAAACATTACCATTTAAGTCTGAAAAATAATTAAAATTTTTCTTCTTCTTTTGAGGCCATTATCCTGATGGATAGTGGCCTTTTTTTATTTAGTTTTCAGATTATTTATGTCATAATCGGCTTCCCTGAATTAAAACGTCTCAAAAAGCTATATTTCCACCGATGTTCCCGTTTGCCTCCGGATATTTCAGGCTGTTTAATGATATAAAAAAATTTTTTAATAAAAGTAACTTTTGGGTTGAAACATTCATCAAAAAATCTTAAATTTGTATGCTTATTTTAATCAAAAAGTTTGATATACGAAACAACGATATGAAGCTGGGATCGAAAATACGACGGTTGCGAAAGTTGCGAGGGTTAACCATTGAAGAATTGGCCGAGAAGGCGGATTTGACCAAAGGGTTTATTTCGCAGTTGGAGCGGGATTTAACGGTACCTTCGGTAACAACATTGAAACAGATTCTGGATGTTCTGGGTGTGACGCTCTCTTCCTTTTTTTCGGATATTTCCGAGCGGGAGCGCAATATTTTTACCAAAGAAGATCGAACCGTCGAGGTTGCCAAAAATAATTATCGAGTAGAGCAGTTAATTCCCAAATTGAAGTATCTGGAGATGGAACCGGTTTTGTTAACTCTGGAACCACTGGTGGAATACAAAAAACATTTCGAAGACGATGAAGGATTTGGATTTATCGTGAAAGGAAAAGTGGAACTTCAGGTGGAAGATGAAAAGCGCATTGTAAATCGTGGCGACTGTTTTTACGTGTTTTTTGATAATTTATTACGAATTAAAAATTTGTCCAATAAAAATGCAGAAATATTAATGGTTAACTATTAAACAGAAGGAGATCGGAAGTTGAATGCGTTAGGGCGTCATATTTTGGCTGAGTTTTATGAGTGCGATCCTGAAATTCTCAATGATGTGGAAAAGGTTGAGATTTACATGAAACGTGCAGCGCTGGAATGTGGTGCAACCATTGTAAATTCCGTATTTCATACTTTCAATCCCCATGGGGTAAGCGGAGTGGTGGTGATTGCCGAATCGCATCTGGCAATTCACACCTGGCCAGAGTACG
>JALXCH010000190.1 GCA_026991005.1 Calditrichia bacterium
CAAACTCAAAAATTTATTGGAATTCCCTGAGGAGAAATCATGGAAATTTTTAAGATATTTTCGTTTGATGCGTCCCATCGATTACCGGCTGTACCCGAAGGCCATAAATGTGGCAATTTGCACGGGCATACGTTTCAGGTTACCGTTTACGTAAAAGGGCCGGTGGATGCCCGATACGGCTGGGTCATCGATTTTGCGGATATTAAGAAAGCTTTTCAACCGTTGTGGGAACAGCTGGACCATGCTTATTTGAACGACATTCCCGGGCTGGAAAATCCCACCAGCGAGAATCTGGCCCGCTGGATCTGGCAGCGCCTGAAGCCTCAGTTACCCCTGTTAAGCAAAATTGTGGTAAACGAAACACCCACCTCCGGATGCATTTACACCGGCGAGGAGGAATAGCCCATGAAGGATGTTCAGAACCAGCCGGATACCCGGGGCATTCCCATCAATCAGGTGGGGGTTAGCGACCTGCGATACCCCATCATCGTGCTGGACCGCGCCCACCGGGAGCAGCAAACGGTTGCGCGACTGAAACTCACGGTGGATTTACCCCACAATTACAAAGGCACCCACATGAGCCGATTCATCGAGGTGCTCAATCAACACCGGGGAAAAATGACCATGTGGACCATGCCGGATTTGCTGCACGATTTGCGCCAGCGTTTCGAAGCAGAAAGCGCCCGGGCAGAGGTGCGGTTCCCTTATTTCATTGAAAAGGCAGCCCCGGTTACCGGAGCACGCGCCCTCATGGATTACGACTGTGCGTTTATTGGGCAAACCAGCGCCGGGGAGGATGATTTTGTGCTGTTGGTTGAAGTCCCCGTGACCAGCCTGTGCCCCTGCAGTAAGGAAATCAGTGATTATGGTGCCCACAACCAGAGGGGCAAAATTATCATGGAAATTCGCCATACAGAGGACGCTACGGGAAATCCGCACATGGTATGGATTGAGGAATTGGTGGAATACGCCGAAGCCTCTGCCTCGGCACCGGTGTACGCTTTACTTAAACGCCCGGACGAACGCCATGTAACCATGCAGGCTTACGACAACCCTGTATTCGTAGAGGATATGGTGCGCAACGTTGCTCAGAAGTTGATGGCTGACGAGCGAATAGCCTGGTTCCGGGTGCAGGCAATTAATTACGAAAGCATCCACAACCACAATGCCTTTGCTTGCATCGAATGGCAGCGACCCCGGTGATTCTTGCTCTTTCTACCGCTCGAATTTGAAAATTAAATCCACGCCCTTGGTTTTGGCATCGCCTTCTACAATCTGCAGGAAGAGATTGCGCACCACCTCATACTCCACGCGAATGGTCTCTTTGGCAACATCGTCGTCGGTTTCGCTTCCAATGGCTCGCCGGTAGCTTACAAACAGCCGGTTGGTCAGGTACTTCCCCACCACAAAAGTGGCCTGCTCCCAATTATCCCGCGCTTTAATCTCAATCATATCGATGCTGAATTCTTTCCCCAGCGAGCGGGTCAATTCCGTGGAAATCACCCCGGCAGCCATATCTAACAACAACTGGTTTCCGGCACTGCCCGCATTCTCGCCAGCAGAAAATGCTTCCCCGTAAAGTAAATCCTCCCGGCTGCGCCCAAACATGATGTAAGAAATCGCTTCGGTCTGATCAATCGCTTTCCCATTCAGGAAAAAATGCATCCGGAAATGATTTAAGCGCCCACTTACCACCAGTTTCATGGTCTTCAAATTCTGGCGGGAATCGCGAAACTCGTATTCCGCTTCCACCACCAGCTCCGGATTCACCTCCGGTTCTCCCCGGAAACGCAGCATTCCTTTGTAAATCCGAAAATTCTTTCCCAGAAAGTTGACATTCCCCTTGTTGGCTTCAATCTGCCCTGTGATGTGCAGGGAAGAAGGGGCTTTCTCCAGTTGAAGCTCTCCCCGTAATTCCAGATGCATGTTGGGGGATTTTATCCAGGTGTCCTCGGGGAAGCGAACCAGAATGGTTCCCCGAAAATCGCGTAAAAGGCGGGAGTTAAAAATGGTATCGATATATTCCTGCACGATTTCGCCGGGGAGTTTCTCTTCCTTCCGGGGAACCACCTTGCGGGTAGCCTGAACCAGCAAGGGAACACCGGCATTGTCCCGGCTCTCTTCACCAATCATTTCCAGAAAATCCGGTAAATACACCACGGAGTGATCCACCGTTACCGTTCCCCCCAGCAGGGAACTATCCCGACTCACCCGTGCCTGCAAATCGCTGGAGAGCATCAGGTGGAAGTTTGTGGTCTGGATGAGGGGAAATCTCCGGATATCCGCCCGCGCCATGGCTCGCGTAATGTGTGCCTTCCAGATGGAACTATCGGCTTCTACAAAACCGGTGAGGAGCAATTGCCCTTTTTGCCGGGTGAGTTTCAGGTAATCCAGGACAAATCGCGTGCTGTCGGCATGGACTTCTCCGGAGATGTCGCGATAATCCAGATTGGGTTCCACCAGGGTGAAGCGCCCCTTTTCCCAGTGTAAGGAACCGGCGAATTGGGGTCGGAGGAGGGTATTTGTCCAGCTCAATTCTCCCTGAATCCTTCCCCCCAGGCGAATTTTATCACCCAGGAAGGGATTTAAATTTTCCAGCGCGAATTGCTCCGCTTTCAGGTGGGTTTCCATTGGCTGCTGGCGCTGCCAGGTGAAACGATGTTGAGCAGGATGGATCACCAGTGGCAGGTGACCATACCAGTGTAAAAGGCTGTGCTCGGCTGCATCCACCTGCACTTCCCAGTTTAACCTCTCCTGCCGATAAGCAAACTCTCCCTGCAAACGATGCAGCCCCAGGGTGTCCTTCCCTTCCGCCTGCCAATGCACTTTCCCCTGAATTTCCGGAGAAGAGAACGTTCCCTGCACAGAAAGGTCAAGGTTAAGTTTACCGGAGGGAACTTGTTCACTCAGGGAGGTCGGCAGCATCTCCGCAAACCGAAAATTCTGAACGGAGAGGCGAACATTTTCCTTTCCCTGCAATCCCAGTTCTCCCTGGAGTTCCACCAGCGCCGGTGCCTCCGTGCAGGAAGCACATTTCCAGCGCACATCCCGGAAGGTAAAATGATGGCGGTGGTAACTGAAGTGCATGGTCGGTTCCCCCTCCCAGCGAGTATTTTTCAGTTGCAGCAGAAATCGGGGTAAATCCACCTGCAGCACAGAATCCTGGCGCAGATGCGCTGCGATATCTCCGGCAATCTCCTCTCCCTGCCAGAACTTCCCCTCCACAACGAAAGAGGCGGCCCGGGAACGAGCACGGAGATTCAAACTATCCAGCGGTACACTGCCCAGATGAAGTTGTTGTAATTGCAGGCGAATGGAGGGGAAAGGACGACGTCCCCGCCAACACCAGATCAGTTCTCCAAATCCGGTGTCCGCCTGCACCGGATAAAACCGCAGCTTTTTCAATCGGAAGCGCACTTCGGTACGCAATGAATCGCGATTTCCCTGGACGGAAGCATGAAAGGTACCCTGTACATCCGTTTGCTTTATTGGGAGGTAGGGAAGAATGTAACTCAAGCTATCCACACGACCGGTTAGCATCAGGGAAATGGCACTATCCGGACGCATTGTGCCCTGTGCCTGTAAGCTGCCTCCCGCAGCCCGGGCACGCAAAAGACGGAGATGTGTGGTTCCGTTATCCAGACTGGCGATGAGGTAAGCACTATCCACCGGCGCCTGCGCCAATTGCGAGTCTCGAAACCGAGCCTGAATTTCCCCCTTTAGCTTCGAGAAAGAGGTCAAATTCCCACGGTAACTCACCTTCCCGTTCAAATGACTCTCCCACTTCTCTGTCCGCAGCAAAGGAGCCAGATTGAGTCCCTGCACCGCAAGCTGTACTTCAACCTGTGAAGTGTGCTGCACATCCGGCCAGGAACCAGCCAGCTGCGCTTTTCCCCATTCCCCCTGTGCCCGGAGCCGGAGATTCAAGTCACCCTGCCCATAGCTCGCCCGGAGCTTCAAACTATCCACATTGCGCCGGGCTATCCGTAAGCGGTACAATTCCACCTGCAATTCAGCCCAAGCTTGTTCGGGAGAAAATCCCTCCCCGCGAAGGCTGAACTTCCCATTGCCAGTAACTTCCGGAATTCCCCCGGGGAGCCAATCCCGTAAACGGAAATGAGAGAAGCTACCCTGCAAAGAATACCGGGGGAAAGCCCGTTGATGGGAAGAATCCGGAAGCAGTAAAACCCCTTGAAGGGCAATTTCCCGATTGTCCTCTTTTAAATGAAGGTGCAAATGCAAGCTATCTTCCCGCTGCTGGAATTGCCACTCCAGGCGGGGACGCGCAGAAAACCGCAACACCGGGAGGAAAAAGGAAATTTCCTGAAAGCTAAGTGTCGGAATATAACCGCTTACCTCGGAAGTCGCCGCCTCCCCTGTCCCACGACGGGCAGAGGCAAACAACCGGTTACCCTCGGTTTCCAGCTTCAAGCGCTCCACCACCATCTCTTCCCCATTGCGATGGAAAGCTAAAGATGCTTTTTTAAGTCGAAATTCCGGTTGCGGACAATGGAACTGCAGCCGGTAAAGCAGCAGTGCCTGGGAGTCCGCACTGTAAAAGCCGGAGAGTACCAGATTGAGCTCATCCAGCAAATCCGGGATTTCCGGTTTGCCAGTACGGAGGCAAATCCGCCCCCGCCGTAAACTCAATTGCTCCACCCGAACCTGCATCTCAAATGGCTTTTTTAATGAATCTTCTGCTTCTGGCTGCACTCGCAAAAGAGGTTCAAAATTCCAGCGACCCTCCGGTTCTTTCCGCAAACAAACATAAGGAGAATCTATTTCCAGGGAATCGATTTGAATCGTGTTATGCCACAATGCCCATAACCGATAACGCAGGGAAAGTTGAGGAAGGTAAAGCAGGGTGTCTTCTCCGGTGGTTATCAGCACTTCAGTAAAGGTCAGGTGAGTAAACAGATTGCCTTTTAATGCTCCAATGTGCAGGGTGGGATGTAGCCGGGTGTTGATCTGCTCCACCAGAAGATTTTTTAACTGTTGCTTTGCCCAGCCGGTCTGGAGGATTCCTGCCAGTGTTACCAGCAGGAGAATCAGGATTCCCAAAATAAGTGTAAGGATTTTTGCAAAACGCTTCATTTAATTCATCTCCGTAACGCAAACTTTAGTTTGCGTAAAATGTCAGGCAAACTTTAGTTTGCCAATGGCAAGCTAAAGCTTGCTCTACAAATATAAAACGCGCAAACTGAAGTTTGCGCTACACCCACCTTAAAAACTCTGCCCCACATTCAAATGCCACTCCCAGGAAGTCTTCTCATCAAAAATCGGCTTTGCAAAATCCAGTCGTATTGGTCCAATGGGAGTGGAAATGCCCAGACCAATTCCCGGTGAATAGCGCAACTCATTTAACGGATAAGTACCTGTCTCCAGCCACACATTCCCAAAATCCAGAAACAGAACCAGATTAAAATGATTCCAGAAATCCACCCGCCACTCCACATTTCCTTCGATAATGCTCTTACCTCCCAGAGGTTTCCCCCGGGCATCCAGTGGTCCCAGTTGTTGGCGTCCCCACCCCCGCACCGAGGTAATGCCTCCGGAATAGAAACGATCTTCCACCGGGACTTCCCCCTGGGGTTCCCGGGTCAGAATGCCGCCCAGCATGATGCGGGTTGCCAGAATAGCGCCCCACACCGATTGATATTTCCGAACATCCAGCACCCATTTCAGGTAGTGGTAATCGCTGGGAAAAAGCCATCCGTTGGTTTTCAGATTAATAAACAGAAACACTCCACCGTGGGGATTAAACATTGGTCGGGAAGAATCGTAGGTAAATCCCAGAATGGGTCCGGCTTTATTGTACAGATCTTCCTCGGTAGAGTAAGTACTGGCGCTATCCGAGGCTCCGCCGTTAGCACGGTCCACATATTCATACAAATAATTAATTGAACCGCGAATATGCTGAGAAAAGCGGCGCATGATGGATAACTTACCTCCCAGGCGAGTAACCGTATAGCCAGGTTCGCGCTCTTTGCGTAGAAAGGGGTTCAGGGTTGCGCTGGTTCGGTAGTGAAAAAAAATCGGTTGCACCACTTTTACATCCAGATTATAGGGTTCCAGATCGGAGTGTTTCATAATGAATTCCAGCCGACGGGCGCCGCCAAACGTGCCCAGCCGCACCAGATTAAGGAAAGCGCGGAATTTGTCTTCCTTTCCGTAGCCCACACCGGTTCGAGCCGTTAAGCGCGGTGCTTCTTGAACGTGAATATGTACCGGAATTTCCTGCCTGCGGGTGCTATCCAGCACCGCCTTCACATCCACCACCTCGAACAATCCCAGAGCAAAAATCTGAATTTGCGTTTGCTCCAGCAAATCCTTCTGGTACATCTCTCCCGGACGAAAAGCAATTTGTTGCTCAATAATTGCAGGTTCAACCCGTTCGGTGCCTGTTATCTGCACCGGCCCAAACACGCAGCGGGGTCCACTATGGATATGCCACACAACCGTAACCAGGGCTGAATCCTCCTGCACGTGCAATTGGGGATTTACTTCCAGATATGGATATCCCTGATTGGTAATGGTTTGAAACAGCAGGAGCTGATCCTGTAACACAAGGGCGTCCCGAAAGCGACTGCCTATTGTGAGTTGTAGATGGGAACGGACGCCTTCCACCAGCGTCTGTACGTGGGTTTCCACCTGAGGATTAGGAGTATGGTAAAGAAACTGAATGTCTTTTACCCGGATGGGATTCCCCTCTTGAATCAAAAAAGTCACTTCGACAGTACCGTTTTCCGGATGGGGAGCAATTTGCGGGGGAGAAATGTGCACGAAAAGGAATCCTTCCTGCTGATAAAAACGGATTAAGCGTGCTCGGTCTTCCTCCAGGATGGCATCCTGAAAAAGCGTACCGCTCTGGGGCAGGAAAATCCGCTCCACAGGTCCGGGAGTTTGGATTTTAATTACCTGAAGAAGTTCCTCCCGGGTAAAAGTGCGGTTTCCCTGAAAATTCACC
>JALXCH010000191.1 GCA_026991005.1 Calditrichia bacterium
CCTCCCGGAGAATTTAACGCATCCCGAAACGCTTTGTAAGCCAGCTGCGCTTCGCCCCGCTTCATCATCAATTCCCCGTAATCAAAATCCACGTCCGCCTGATAGGGGTCGATATTCATGATTTCTTTCATGGTGCGCAGGGCCTGATCCTCCATGCCCATTTCCAGATAGGCTTTATACAGGGCTTTTCGGGATTCTATATCATTGGGGTTCTTTTCCACCACCTTTTCCAGCTTTACCACCTTCTCCTGTGGTGAGAGTGCTGCCATTTCTTCGGGCGTTAGCTTTTTGGGGCCACCACACTGAATTAAAAATAAGGTCAACCATACCAGCAGGGCCGCATACATGAATCGTTTCATTCGATCCCCTCCAATATTTTTATGGAAGTAATATAATCATTTTTTGAAAGATACAAAAATTTTAGTTGCTTTTTTTTAGTTGATTAATGCGTTTTCTTGCTTCTCGTTTCAAATCGGGTAAAATGCCGGGTCTGTTCACAATTTCCTGATACATGCGAATGGCATCATTCACGCGCCCCATCTTCTCGTAAGCCTGTCCGGAATAATACAACGCACTGGCTTCCCACTGCAATTTGGTTTGTTTCGAGAGCAACGGAATTTTCACAAACTCCCGAATGGCGTTTTCGTACTGCCCGGCGTTAAAATACGCCTCGCCAATGTAAAACTGAATCTCCGGTTCCTGCTCGCTGGTGGCTTCATATTTCAGTTTCCGGAGATACTCAATTGCTTCGTTAAAGCGGTTTAATTGGGTTAAGGTAGTCCCAATCAAGATTTTCTTGTCCATCACATCTTCGGCATTGGGATATTCCTGCACATATTTTCGCGCTTGGGTAAGTACACCATCCCAGAGTCCCAATTCCCGGTAAATCGAGATCAAATTGGAAAGGGCGACACGCCGGGTTTCCCGATCCTGGGCCTTTTCCACTGCCTTGCGAAAGGCTTCCACTGCCAGCTCCGGCTTCTCGCCCCGGTAATAAAGCGTACCCAGAGTAATGTACACATTGCCCAGCAAGGGGCTGTTGGGATTCTTCTCAATAAACTTGCTCAACACCTCCTGAGCTTCTTCCACCCGATTGGTGGTAGTGTAAGTAAGCCCCAGATAGTACTGAGCATCATCCGCATAATCGGAATCCCGGTATTTCTTTGCAACCGTCTTAAATTTCTTTACCGCAGGTTCGTATTTTTTCTGTTTAAAGTAATACTTACCCGTTTCAAATTCAAACAACGCCAGGTAATTTTTGAGTTGAGGTTGCTTCTTGAACGTGGTTTTAAACGTTTTCAATTTGCTCTGGTACGTTTTTAACTGTCCCTGGTGAATGGTACAAATAATTTCTCGTGCCGCAAATTGCATTTTTTCTTCCGGATTTTCCACAAGGGAACTTAATGTGGCATACAGGTTTTTAGCATTCTGGAAATCACCCTGTTCAAAGTAAATATCGGCAAGTTTAGAGGAAGCTTGAACAAAAAATGGAGATTTCTGGTTCGCCACGATTTGCTTCAAATTAATGATAGCCGTTCCCACATTGCCTTCTTCCCGGGCAATGATTCCCAGATAAAGCAATGCTTCTTCCTTCAGCAGCGGTTCTTTTCCGTAGTACAGATATGCCAGCAAATTCCGGCGGGCGGGAATGGTTTTATTGCTGAAATAGTACGCTTTGCCCAGGTAGAAATAATACACCGGCGGGATTTTTTGTTCCGTTTTTTCCAGGAACAGATCGCCGTACACCGGGGCGTGAAACGTCTGGTTCAGATATTGAATGGCATCCTGGTACTTTTCGGCCAACAAATAAATGCGGGGAATATTCCAGCGTCCCTCGGCTGCTTCATCCGAGTAATCGTACTCATTGACCAGTTGCTTCCAGAAACCGGCGGAAGTGAGATAATCGCCCCGCTCTTCGGAAATATCGGCCAGCATTTTGTAAGCCCGGGAACGCCCGGGATGGTTTTCGATGTCCAGAAGGAACGATTTCAG
>JALXCH010000192.1 GCA_026991005.1 Calditrichia bacterium
AGAGAATGCGACGGCGCAGTTTGCTGCCCCGGGACAGAAAAAAGAGCACCAGAACGCTGATGCCAAAGGGAACGGAATAGAGGGGATCGATGACAAAAATGGTATTCCAGGCGATGCGGTAGTGGCTAAAGGGCCAGAAAAGCTGGGTTCCGTAGGCCGTAAAGCAATCCAGCAGGGGGTGGGTTACCGTACTCCAGAATGCCAGTTGGCTCCACTCCCGCCAGCTTGTTTCCCTCCTTCCGTAAATGCGGTAAATTAAATAACCCAGCAAGGGTGCAAAAAGGACGGCAAAGAAGAGGGAATGAGTCACGCTGCGGTGAAAGGCCATGCGCGAGAGGTCGTCCATAGGGATGGTGGCCAGAATATCCAGATCCGGGATGAGTCCGGCTACGCCGCCCCACAGGAGGGCTTTGTTGCCCACCTTGCGTCCCAGAGTGAGCTCCCCGATGGCGGCACCCAGGGTAATTTGGGTGAGTGTATCCATAAAACGATTCTGTCCGGTTAACCTCTAAAAATTATCGATAGTCCCGCACTAACAGAGTAATGCGACTAACGGATACCAGAAAATCATTCTCGTCTGTGATATGAATCTCCCAGACATGAATGGTGTTGCCCACGTGCAAAGGTTGAGCGGTTCCGAAGACGCGGGAAGGTGCTTTTACTGATTTAATATGACTGGTGTTGATTGCGATACCCAGTAAATACTTTTTCTCCGGATCCACACACATGGTTGCAGCAATGCTGCCCAGACTTTCGGCCAGCGCTACCGAAGCTCCTCCGTGCAACCATCCCAGCGGTTGAACTGTTCGCTGATCCACTGGCATGGTGGCTGTTAGATAATCGGGCCCAACTTCGACGTATTCAATCCCCAGTGCCTCATCCAGGGTATTGCGGGTCATTTCTTTAATTTCTTCCAGAGAAAATTCACGGTACCAGATTCTCATGGCTCTACCTTTTTTAGCCGACAAAATACAAGCTTTTCCGGGATAAATGCAAGGGAATTGGTAGATAACCCGGAAATGGTGGAGGGTATTATGGAAATATTTTCCAGGGAGGAAGAGGACATTTTTTCTGCGTAACCCGGGGATTTTTCACTTCATCCAATACGTGAAATTAATAAAACCACTGAAATAAATGAAAAATGAAAAATGTAAAATGTAAAATGTAAAATGTAAAATGTAAAATGTAAAATGAGGGAAAACAAAGGATTACATCATCAAACATTTGATGGGCAGGGAGTAAGACCGCGAAGCGGTCGCCAGCTATTAGCCCATGGCTTCTGAAATAAATGAAAAATGAAAAATGTAAAATGTAAAATGGGAAATGGGAAATTTACAATACAAGGCTTCAATCATTAGGCATGAATTTTTGGACAGGATAAACAGGATTACATAAAATTTATTTTATTCGTGCATATTCGTGAAATTCGTGGTTAGTATTCAAAATTTGTATTTTGGGGATTTGTTGTTTGTATTTTGGAATTTGAATTATCATTGCGGCCGCTGCGGTTAATTTTTTACAATGAGATGTAAAAATCTTTGCGCACTTTGCGCATTCATGGCGTTCTTTACGGTTATTAAAAATTTATTTTTTGGGATTTGGGATTTGGAATTTGGAATTTGGAATTTTTAAAATCATTTGGTGATTAACCAGAATAACCATGATATTAAAAAAATTTAGAAATAAAAACCAAACGGAGGATCACATGGCACATCGTCAATCGGCAGAGGAGTACGAATATCGTGCGGAAATGAAGCAATTACTTCACCTGATTGTTCATTCGCTGTACACACATCCGGAAATCTTTTTGCGGGAACTCATTTCCAATGCATCCGATGCGCTGAATAAACTGCGATTCCGAATGCTCACAGACAAAAACGTACTGGAACCGGAAGCGGAATTGAAAATCCAGATTGAACTGAATTCCAAGAAAAAATTCTTTTCCATTGAAGACACCGGTATCGGAATGACCAAAGAGGATTTGATTC
>JALXCH010000193.1 GCA_026991005.1 Calditrichia bacterium
TATTTAAATTGAATTTGTGCTATTTAGAAAAAGAAATAAATAGATGTTCTCCCTGGCTTTGGCGCCAGGAAGGTTGGTCGGGTTAAATAAAAGCGGTTTTGTTTTCTACAGAAAGGCTAGTGGAAGAAATTCCGCCGGGTTCCGTTTCCCGCCGGTGCGAGACAGGCGCAGCGAAAAATGAGCGCTCGCCACATCGGTGGCTCGCGCTAAAACGAATTTCGCTGTTAACAAAAATAACAATTCGTTGAACCGGAAGAGGTACTTCTCTGTGCCACCCAGGTTAGTTTTAGGTTTTCGCTTCTAAAATATATTTGCCATCCCGATTATTCTTTGATATTATCTTTCATGCAAGTAAGAAAAACGAGGAATTAATTATGGCAAGTGTAGCAACAACTAAATTGACTTCCAAGGGAGAGGTCGTAATACCTGAAAATATCAGGAAAAAACTTAAACTTGAAGCTGGTGTTCAGTTTGTCGTATTTGGAGATAAAGATATGGTAATTTTAAAAAAGATATCTCCCCCTACTATTGATGAATTTGATACCCTGATAAAAGAAGCCAGGAAAACTGCAAAACAGGTTGGACTGAAAAAGTCAGATATTGAACTTGCTATAAAAAGGGTAAGGTCCCAAAAGTGAGGGTTGTACTTGATACAAACGTATTAATTTCAGCCATCTTTTTCTCAGGTACACCCTCCAAAATATTGACACACTGGAGAAAAGGAAATTTCACTGCGGTCATTTCAAATCCTATAATAGTTGAATATACAAGGGTTGCCGAAGAAATTGGTGCAAAATTTCCTCAAATAGATATTTCCGAGATTTTGGAGCTATTTATCTTGAATTCTGATATTGTAGATACAGGCGATTTAAGAATTACAGCATGTGAAGATCCAGATGATAATAAATTCATTGAATGTGCCATTGCAGGTAAATGTGAAATAATTGTCAGTGGAGATAAACAATTATTAAAGTTAGCTACATATCAAGGAATTGAAATCTTAACGCCGAGAAAATTTGTAGACAACTACTTGGAACCAAAAAGAAAAAACGAACAATAGGGTGTTCTTGACCGCTATTCCGTGGCACTCCGTAGCGGCAGATGAGTTTAGTCGTTATAGGAGAAATGTCATGCTTGAGAAATTGATGAAGAAAAGACTAAGAAAAGAATATCAAAATGCGATCATAGCTCTTCAATTAAGCCTTTATGAGGTTATAGTATCTATTTTGAAAGACGAACTGCATAAAGATTACAGCATTGATGAAATAAAGAATGCTGCTGCAATAACAGTGAACAACTTAGGGCTTAGACCAGAACCCCGTCCAAATCCTCTTGATAACAATGATAATTTGGCAAAGGTTCTATCTAGAATACTCGACCTAACTCTCATAAAAGAGGCTGCAGCATTAATTCTCATCTTCTCATATTTCCTCACAAATAAAAAACAGGAAAAATATCTATCAAAAACCCGGAGCCTAAATTGTAGTGACTTTGAAATAATCTATGACATACTTGACATCGACAAAACCACAGTCGCCAAAATTAGAGAGATAGCATATTCAATAGCGGATATGCTGCATAAAACCGCTCAAATCGATATTAGGAAAAGCCTATAACAAATCGTTGCGCTGGATTTTTACTCCGCTGCGCTCCGCAAAAAACTAGTTAGTTTAGGTCGTTAAATTACTATATGAATTATGATGGATATAAGTTTTTTGGAGGATAACATGGATACCATAGCTCAAATGACAAAAGAGGAACTTCGTAAGATGATAGAATCCATCATCAAGGAGAAACTTCTGGAATTACTCGGTGACCCTGATGAGGGTTTACCCATTCGTAAAACTATTCGCGAAAGGCTCGTACGCCAGAAAGAAGCGGTAGCAAGAGGTGAACGGGGTGAACCATTTGAGGAAGTGATTCAGCGGCTTGGTTTGAAGTGATGAGTAAGTACCGCATTCAAATTCTAAAAGCAGCATCTCGGGATCTGGAACGATTAGACAAACCTATTGCACGCCGGATTATTCAACGAATTCACTGGCTATCTGCCAATCTGAACGTGATTCGTCTTGAGTCATTAACCGGTGACCTTGCGGGGTTCTATAAAATGCGTGTGGTGACTATCGCGTCATTTATGAGGTGCTCCAGGTTGAAGAAACCATAGTGATCCACGCGATTGGTCACCGCCGGGAGATTTATCGAAAACGATGAAGAACAACACCACGTTGCCTAACACCCCCTGCAGCCGCCCCCTCCTGTTGGTGCTTCATCAGATGGCCGTGCTTTTTCGTTAGATTTTACCGAATCCTACCACACTCATCTATCCCACAAAAAATTTTGCAACTTTTCTTCGAGAACTTCGTTGATTAATTTATATACCGAACGGTAGGTATAAAAAGGAGAGTTACATGACGTTAACCCAATCTCAAACGGAATTGAGCACGAAAGACCGTATCTTTATGACCGCCGCGCAGCTTTTCGGCACATACGGATACGAACGCGTCTCCATCCGCCAGATTTGCGAGGAAGTGGGCGTGGGCAAACCCACTCTCTATTACTATTTCAAGGATAAAGAGACGTTGCTGGAAGAACTGATTGATTACGCCACCCTGTTGGGGCAGAATCTGTTTCAGGAATTTCTTTCGCCCGGAGATGATTACCTCACCCGCTTTCGGGGAATTATTCGGCTGAATCAAGCTTACGTCAAACGGTATCCCTATTTCATTCGGTTCATCACCATGCTCAATCTGAGCGCCCTCCCGGAACGCATCCGGCTGAAAATGATTACCATCTACAGCACCCGGTACAATCAAATCCGGGATTTTCTAATGGAAGGTCGTGATCTGGGATACGTTCCTGAGGACATCGACCTGCACGTGCTGGTCACTTCCTTTCTGGGAAGCATCAACCAGCTCATCTTCATGGACATTTTTGCTCCGGCAGAGTACCAATTTGACGATGGAAAAGTGGAACATCTTTATCGGCTCTGGGCCGAACGCATTTTTCATCAACACAATTCTTAAACAAAACACGGAATCCGAATATGAACGCCTTCATTTTTACACGGGAAAATCCGGGAGACAAAATGGGAATCTGCGGTGGAAAGACCACCGCTCTATCCCACTCCTGATTTTCCGCTTCGCTTCCGGTTATTATTTACAGACCACAACCCATAATTTGCGGAGGTTTCCATGCGAAGTAAAATTTTGCCCATGTTACTGAGCGTCTCCCTCTGGGCATTTTCACCTCTGTTTGCCCAGAAGATTATTTCTCTTACCTGGAGCGACGTGGTTGGGCTTACCCGCTCCCAGAACCTGGATTTACAGATGAGCTACCAGGATTACCGCGCTCAAAAGATGAACCACTGGCAGGCGTACACCGAGTTTTTACCCACGGTGAACTACAAGTTTCAGCGCACCCACAACATTGAGCTCCCGGAATTTGTATTTATGGGGCAGCACATCAAAGTGGGGACCAATTACAACTACACCCACGCTTTTCAGTTGCAATATCCGCTTTTTCTGGGAGGTGCTCGCATTGCCAACGCCCGTATTCAAGGGAGCTTGCGCAAATCGTTGGAAGCGCAGCTCCGGAACAAGGAACAGAGCGTCGTCTTTCAGGCACTGGATGCCTACTTCCGCATCATGCTCTCGGATGAATTAATCGCAGTAAATCGGCGCGCCTACGAGGCAGCAAAAGCCAACCTGAACCAGGTGCAGAAATTTTACGATGCCGGAACTGCTTCGCAACTGGAATTAATGCAGGCACGCACCCGACTCTCTTCCACGCTGGCACCGTTAACCTCCGCCATCAACAATAAAAAATTAGCCGTCGAAAACTTAAAATTTATTATGAACATCGATCCCGCCGACTCGCTGGTGGTACTGGATACGTTAAAGCAGGAGGATTACATCCGGAATTTCGTTTCGCTGGAATTACCGGAATTGCAGAAAAAAGCGTTGGAGAACCGACCGGAAATCCGCATGATGGAAGAACAGAAAAAGGTCGCCAGTGGGCAAAAGTGGTTGGCTGCTTCGCAATTTCTGCCCTCGGTGGTGGCCAGTGCTTCGGTGCAACATCAGGCTCAACTCAACGATCCCGGTGTACATTGGGAGGACTACACCCGGGTAAAAAACGCGGTCATTGCGGTACAATTTCCGCTGTTTCAGGGAGGCAAGCGGGCTATCGAGTACCAGAAGGCGCGCATTCAGGAGAAAAAAACGGCGCTGCAAATTGAACAAGTCAAACGGTCCATCCTTCTGGAAGTGGAAACCGCTTACCGGAAATTTCAGGAAGCAGAGGCCAATTTAAAAAGTCTACGCATCGCCCGGGAAGAAGCCCGCGAAGCCCTCAGGCTGGCCAATTTGAATTACCAGCAGGGCCTTGCCACCCAGGTGGATGTGCTCACCGCTCAGTTAGCTTACAGCAACAACGACGCCCAATTTCAACAGGGTGTGTACGAATACAACATCGCCCAATTGCGCTTAATTAAGGCGGTGGGTCTGCTGCCCATGATCTGGAAAAATGAAAATTAGGATAAGGAGAACCTCATGAGAAAGTTATGGCTCATTTTGCTCATCGGTCTGCTACTGGTGACCACCTCCTGCCGAAAAGGGAAGAAAGAAACGCAGGAAGTGGTGGTACCGGTGAAAACATACATCATTCGTCCGGATACCATCGAAGCGTTTATCGAAATTACCGGGGGTCTGGAAGCGCAACATGATGCGGTGGTATATAGCACCATTTCGGAGGAGCTGGTGGAAATTCGCAAACCGGTAGGCAGTTTTGTGCGCAAAGATGAAATCATTGCCGTGCAGGATAACAACCTGTGGCAGGAGATGCTCAATCAGGCCGAAGCAGCATTCTCTTCTGCCAAAGCCCGATTCGAGCAAATTAAGCAGGATTACAAACGTTTCGAGCGCCTGCATCAGGAGAAAGCCATCAGTCAGCAGCAATGGGATCAGATTAAAGCCAATTATCAGGATGCAGAAGCGGCGCTACGGCGGGCGGAAGCAGCGTATTTACAAAGCAAAGAACAGTATGAAAATACCTTCATTCGGGCGCCCTTTAGCGGCATTGTGGGCAGTTTCAATTTCGATGTAGGGGAAATGATTCCCGCAGGGCAGCCGGTGACCCGCATTGTGAATGACCACATGGTCAAAGCCGATCTCTACCTCCCGGATGTGTACGTCAATCGCGTGCGGATGGGGCAAACGGTGGTGGGCGAATTTCCGCTTTATCCGGGGGAAGAATTCACCGGACGCATCACCCGCATCGATCCGGCCATCGATCCCCTGAGCCGTACCTTCCGGGTGGTTGCCTCCTTCGAAAATTCCCGGCGCCGCCTGCGCGCCGGAATGTACGGGCAATTCCGCATCATTACCGATCGCCACTTCAACACCATTGTAGTACCCGATAACGCCGTACTGGTACAGACAGTGCTCAAAGTCAATCCTAAAACCGGCCAGACTTACACGATTCCCAACAAATTTGTAGTAACCGTGGAGGAGGGAACAGCTCGATTCCGTCCGGTAAAAACAGGCATCGAAAGTCGGGGACGGGTGGAAATTACCGAAGGCCTCGCCGTAGGAGAACAGATTATTGTGGTGGGTCAGAAGGTGGTCAAAGATGGAGAAAAAGTCAAAATCGTTGCCACCAATGAATAACCAATTCACGTCCCTTTTCTGCTCCGGTTACGGGGAATAACCCGGGCCGAACAGAGGGTAAAATCAGGCAATTTGATTAATAAATGGGGTTTACATATGAAATTAGTGGAATTTTCCCTGAAACGACGCATCACTTTGAGCATGATGTACTTAATTGTCATCGGGTTTGCAATTTTTTCCTACACACAGCTCAAAGTGGATCTGTACCCGGACATCCAGTTTCCAGTGGTGGGCATCATTACCGAATACGAAGGGGTGGGACCGGAAGATATGGAGAACTTGATTGCGCGCCCCATTGAGGAGGCTGTTTCTGCCACGAAAAATGTTAAGAAGGTGTCTTCGCAGGTGTCCCAGGGTATCTGTATCACCATGCTGGAGTTCGAATGGGGCACGGATATGGATCAGGCGGAAAATGACGTGCGCAAACGGCTGGATCTGGTGGCCGATTTCCTTCCCGAGGAAGCGCACAAACCGCTCACCTTCGCCTTCGACCCCTCCATGGCGCCGGTAATGTACATGGTGCTCACCTCGCCCAATATGGGACCGGCGGAAATCCGCCAACTGAGCGAAGACCACATCGAACCGCTGCTGGAACGCATCGAAGGTGTAGCCAGTGCTGAAACCGGTGGTGGGGTGGAACGCCAGATTAACGTGCGGCTCAATCCCGCTCGCCTGGCCGCCCATCACCTCTCACCGGTCGATATTACCAATGCCATTCGCGCCCAGGGAGCACTGCTCTCCGCCGGACACATCGAAACGCAAACCACCAATTTCAACCTGAAAATTAGCAGCGAATACACATCTTTAGACCAGATTAAGAATGTGGTCCTGAAATACACCTCCCGTGGTCCCCTTCTTTTAAAAGATGTAGCCACGGTGGAAGACGGTTTTAAAGAGATGGTGGGTGATGTGCGTGCCGATTACAACGAAAGCGTGTACATCCGCATTTTCAAACAGAGTGACGCCAACACGGTGCAAACCTGCCGCAATGTGTACCGGGCGCTGCCGGATATTCAGGAAACCCTTCCCGAAGGTACCCGCCTGGAAACCGTGTGGGATCAGTCCGAGTACATCAACCAATCCATTAGCAATCTGGGAACCACGGGATTGCTGGCGTTTGCGCTGGCCTTTCTGGTGATTTACTTTTTCCTGCTCAACATCCGGGGCAGCATCATCATGGGCATGGCCATTCCCATTTCGGTGATTGCGACCTTTGCGGTAATGATGATGGCCGGGCTTACGCTGAACATCGTCTCCATGGCGGGCCTGGCGCTGGCGATTGGTATGCTGGTGGACAACTCCATCGTGGTGCTGGAAAATATCTACCGCCACCGCGAAATGGGCGAACCGCTGTACGATTCCGCCAACAGCGGTACCTCGGAAGTGGGAATGGCGATTACCGCCTCTACCCTCACCACCATCGGGGTGTTCCTGCCGGTGCTTTTTATTCCGGGCATCGCCGGACAGTTATTTAAAGACATGGTGGTTACCATTACCTTCAGTCTTTTTGCCTCCTTAACTATCGCTCTAACGCTGGTTCCCATGCTCAGCTCGCGTATTTTACGTACCCATCAGGAAGCCCGCAAAGTGCGCATGTCGCGTTTTAAACAGCGCATTAGCGATTTTCTCCGAAACCTGACCGTGCGTTACGGGCGCTGGCTGGACTGGTCGCTTCATCATAAAAAAATGGTGCTTACAGTTACCACCCTTCTGTTTGCCGCATCTCTGGGATTAATCAAATTCATCGGGGGTGAATTTTTGCCCAAGACCGACCAGGGATTCATTGCCATCGATATTATGCGGGAGCTGGGAACCCCGCTGGATCAGACCCGGTTAACGGTACTGCAACTGGAAGATATTGTAAAGAAGAAAGTGCCGGAAGCCCAGCACGTATTTTCCCGCTTCGGGCAGTCCGAGGGAATCGCGGCGCTGTTTGGGGGCACCGGCAGCGAAGCCATCAACTTCCGGATTCGCCTCACTCCCATGGAAAAACGCAAACGGAGTCAGTTCGAAATCGAAGATACCCTGCGTAAGGCACTGGATGGAATTCCCGGAATCACCTACAAATTCACCCAGCCGGGCATGTTGCAGGGGGAACGGGAAATTGAAATCAAAATCTTTGGTTATGACATCGACCGCAGCCTGAAGTACGCCAAGCAAATCAAAAAAGAAATGGAAAAAATTCCCGGACTGGTGGATATCGACATCAATTTGAAAGAAGGGGGCGAGCAGTTGCGCATTGTCCCCAATCGCCAGCGCCTGAGTGATCTGAAAATCAATCCTTTGCTGCTGGCACAGATTGTTTCCAACTCCATCCAGGGCACAGTCGCTTCGCGCTACCACGAAAAGGGGGACGAGTACGACATCAACGTGCGGCTGGATAAGCGGTTTCGGCAGGATAAAGAGGCGCTGCGCAGTCTGGTGATTCCCACACCTACCGGAAGATTCGTTCAGTTGCGGCAGGTAGCCGATATTGTACGCATGCCCGCCCCCACCACCATCTACCGGGAAAATCAGGAACGTTACGTGTCCGTTGGCTGCGATCTTTCCGGTATCGACCTTTCCAGCGCCGTGCGGAAAATCCAGAAAATTATTAAAGAAACCGCCATCCCCTCGGATTTCCAGGTGGTGATTGGAGGCTCGGCAGAAGACCAGCGCGAATCCTTCCGCTACATTATTATTGCCTTCTTTGCCGCCATCCTGCTGGTGTACATGATTATGGCTTCCCAGTTCGAATCGCTGGTGGATCCCTTCATCATCATGTTCACCGTACCGTTGTCCATTATTGGGGTGTTCTTTGCCCTCTTTATTACCGGTACGACCCTCAGCGTCATGTCTCTGGTGGGCATTGTCATGCTGGCGGGAATTGTAGTAAACAACGGTATCGTGATGGTGGACTACATCAACCAGTTGCGCAGGAAAGGGGTACCCCTGCACCAGGCGGTGTTGCAGGGAGGCACGGTGCGCATGCGTCCCGTGCTGATGACGGCAACCACCACGATTCTGGGGATGGTGCCCCTGGCACTGGAATTAGGCTCCGGTTCGGAAACCTGGGCGCCGCTGGCACGGGCGGTAATTGGAGGACTAACCACCAGCACCGTACTCACCCTGTTCATTGTGCCCATCATCTATGTGCTTATGGAACAAATGGGCTCCGCGGTTCGCAGAAAACTGGGTTGGAACAACCGAAATCACCTTGAGGAGAGTGAACCGAAGGGCATCGATTAGGAAGAAGGGGTTCCTGTCGGTGTCCCTCTACAAACAATGCAGATAAATCGGGAAGAGCAGGTAACGGAGGCAGAGTTCCATTCGCGTCCGGAAGGAAAACTCCGTTACCGATTCTGCTCCTTCCCCTCGATTCTTCAGATACTCTTTTTCCGGATTTTCCCCGGGGAAATTGAAACGAAAAGATTGCTCAAAACACTGGACGGATTCTACTACAAATTCTATATGATATATCTGCCCAAAATTGTCGTTTTCTTCCTGGATTATGCCATTGTCCCATCACCTTCCCCGGGCGGAAACGCACCATTTTGCCATTGACCTTGCCTTTTTCCTGCCCGTCAGCTTATTTTAAATTGCTTCGGGGAACGGAACAGGGCAAAGGGTAACAAAACGTTCTGCGAAGGGAATTTGAGCGTTTTGAATATCGAGGTTGGCAATGAAATTACCGCGGGCACATCATTTAACTTACCCGGAGCTGGCCGGTCAACTGCTTCTTTTGCCGCTCAAAGCCGGATTCGTCAATCGCCAGGCGCCGGAGTTGCTCCGCCAATTCCAGCAGACGGAACACCTGCAGCCAGCCGGTTTCCTGGTGCAGGGGGAGCATCCCGTGGATGTTCGGCTGCGCATGGAGCAGATACAGCAGCATGTGCGGTTTCCCCTCTTATTTTTAGCCCATCCCCGGCAGGGTTTATCACCGGCACTTCCGCAGGCAACGCTGTTTCCCCACTTCCTGGCCTGGGGAATGACCGGTGACTCGGATTTAATTTCCCAAGCAGCCCGGGCGCTGGCACGGGAGGCACGCGCCGTGGGATTAAACGGCCTTCTCTTCCCTTCGCTGCACCGTGCTCTTGCCTCCCCGTCCGAAACAGAGCTCCAGCACTGGTATCCCGATGATGAGATGTTGAGCACGCTCCTGGCCGCGGCCATCGGCCCGGTGCTTAAAGAAGGGCTTACCTGCTTCCCTTATCTCAATCCGCTTTCCGGAACGTTTCTCTCCCCCGGGAAGTGGCACACCGAACCGTTTTCCCAGCTCCCGGGTGTATTTCTCACCATCCCGCCCGTATCTTTGCAGCAGTTCGAATTTTTGCAAATTCTGGAATTTACCCGGAAGCTGCGGGAAGACCATCATTTCGGCGGATTAATCATTGTCGAAGGGGAATTTCTCACCTCCTCCACCCAGCAAGAGGAAATGCTCACCAGCGCGCTGCGAAACGGGCTGGGACCGTTTGTGGTTGGGAAAGAACCGGAAAAATTCCACGCTTTTCTGAAGGAGATTCTGGAGAAAGACGAACCGGCTCGCAGGGAAGCGTTCTGCATAGTGGACGCTTTGTTCCGGCTCAAAAAAGATCTTCACCGGCATCAACCGGAGTTTCCCCATTTCAAGCGGATTTACAAAATCTGGCAACTGCCCCGGCACCAGGAGCTGGCGGAAGAAATTGCCCGGCGCTCTGCAGTAAAACTCCACGGCAAGCCGGGAATTCGTATCCCCAACACCGGTACCGGTAGCATTCACTTTCTGCCGATTACCGACCTGCACCTCTCCGAACCCCCGTTGAGCACCTTCCAAAAATTGCTGGAAAAAGAAGCCGGGGCGCAGACGGTTTCTCTGGAACAATTCACCGAGGTTGGGGATTTACCCTTCCCGGCACCGCAACTACTGATTGCCTCTCTACACAGCTCATTTTTCGCCCGGAAGGAATCTTCCGCAGAAACCATCTCCCGCATTTTCGGGGCTTACCAGAAGGCAGGAACCCAACTGATTCTGTGCGTTTTTGGGAGGCCGTTCTTGCTGAAACGTCTCCCCCACTGGCAGAATGCGGAGGCGGTGTATCTTTTTCCCACCGATGTTCCGGCTGCCCAGCGGGTGGCTTTTCGGATTTTGCGCGGGGAGACTCAGGTGGAGGGGAAGCTCCCCGCTGAATGGGAAAAAGAAATTATCGCCCCCTGATAACCACCCATTGGTTCAAAAAGGAATTTGAAAAACCGGGCGGTATTTACAATATTTAGCAGCAATCTGGGATACGGACCATAAAAGAGAGGACAGCGTTGAGTGCAGTAACCGCACGTGCCCATGCTAACATTGCGCTGGTAAAATATTGGGGAAAGAGGGATGTGGAGTTGAACCTGCCCGCAGTAGGTTCTATTTCTTTAACTTTAAAGGATTTGTACACAACCACCACCGTGGAGTTCTCCTCCGACCTGGCGGCGGATGAGCTCATTTTAAATGGCCGCCCGGCAGAGGAAAAACAACGGGAGCGGGTGAGTCGCTTTTTGGACCGGGTGCGGAAGATGGCGCATCTGGAGACATTTGCCCGGGTGGTGAGCGAAAACAACTTCCCCACCGGTGCGGGACTGGCGTCTTCGGCGTCCGCCTTCGCCAGTCTGGCACTGGCAGCAACCCGTGCCGCAGGTCTGGAGCTTCCGCCCCTGCGCCTCTCGGCATTAGCCCGGCTGGGGTCGGGTTCTGCAGCACGCTCCATTTTCGGTGGATTCGTGGAAATGAAGGTGGGTCTGCGAGACGACGGCTCCGATGCCATCGCTGAACCCCTCCTCCCTCCCGAAGCCTGGGACGTGCGTCTGCTAATCGCCATCACTTCCGAAGCCGAAAAGGAAATCGGTTCCACCGAGGGGATGCAGCACACCGCCGCCACTTCCCCATTTTACAGCCAATGGGTGTACACCTCTTCCCGCGATCTGGACGAAATGCGTATGGCCATCTTCTCGCACAATTTCCACAAAATGGGCGAAATTGCCGAATACAATTGCCTGAAAATGCACGCCGTTGCCCTGAGTGCCCGACCGGGTTTGATTTACTGGAACGACACCACCGTGCGGGTGATGCATGCCGTTCGTCGCCTCCGTCAACAGGGCATTGCCGCCTATTTTACCATAGATGCGGGACCTCAGGTGAAAGTGCTGTGCCTGCCTCACCAGGTAGACACCCTTCGGGAACATCTGGAGCAAATTCCCGGCGTGCACCGCGTTCTGGCCACATCCCCGGGACCCGGCGCTTACGAGGAATAAGGGAAATAGGGGAAATAGGGGAAATAGGGGAAATAAGGGAAATAGGGTGAATAGGGGAATAGGGGAATAGGGGAATAAGGTAAATAGGGTAAATAGGGTAAATAAGGGGCAAAGGGGACATAAGGGACATAGGGGACATAAAGGGAATAGGGTGGAATTGGGGTGTGGTTTTAGTGGTTGGAATTTTATATGGATAATCAGAGAGCTGGAGTTTGGGGTGTGGAATGTGCCCAGAGATTAAAAGAGTAAATGAGGACTTCGGGTGAATCTTTCTTCTACGGCACCGGGGAAATTAATTCTTCTGGGAGAATATGCGGTGTTGCGAGGTGGCAACAGCCTGGTGATGGCAGTGGACCGCCTGGCGCAGGTTACGGTGCATCCTATTTCAGGAAAATGGCATCGGATTACCTCCCCCACCCTGAAAATAGAGGAGCTTCCCTTTTCAGTAGAACACAACGGTGAGGTACAATTTGCCCGGGAGCTTTCCGCACAGAAGGCAGATCAGCTGCAACTGTTCCGCAAGATCGTTCAATACCTGGTTCGGGAAAAAGGGATTTTCCCGTTACCTCCCCACCACTTCCAACTAAACACCGATGCGTTTTATTTTGCCAGAGGGGCAGAAAAATTGGGTCTGGGCTCCAGCGCGGCGCTATGCGTGGCACTGGTAAATGCACTATATGTAATCGCCCATGGAGAAGCACCGGAAAAGGAACTCCTTTTCCAGTTAGCCCGCCAGGCACACCACTACGCCCAGGGGAAATCCGGCAGCGGCATCGACATTGCCGTAGCGACCTACGGTGGACTCATCCGCTACCGTTTGCATCCAGCTCATCCCACACGACCTCCGGAAGTGGAATCCCTCTCTCTGCCGCAATCTCTTTATTTCACCACCATCTGGACGGGGAAATCCACCGGCACCACAGGTATGGTGAAACGAGTGCAGCAGTGGGAGCAGGAAAATCCCTACCGGGCACGGGAGCTGTTTCAGAAAATGTTCCGGGTAGCCGCGGAGGGAATTCAGGCGCTTAAACAGAATGAAGTCTCCCGCTTCCTGGATTTTTACCGGCAATATGGTTTTCTGCTGGAACAATTAGGTCTGGAAAGCGGGACGGGAATTGTTTCTTCCCGGCATAAGGAAATTGCCCAATTGGTAGAAACAAGCGGCGGAGTGTACAAACCCTCCGGTGCCGGCGGTGGTGACGTGGGTCTGGCATTGTGCGATTCACCCTCCATCCGGCAAAAAATTCAGGAGAAAATTTTGCATTCTTCATATAAAATCATTAATTTAGATTTTTTGAAGCAGGGAGCAATTGTAAAGAAAATAACAGATTAAGTATGAGGAAATAGTGTCTAACAAATTAAAATTTCATCTTCGATTTTCCGGAAATTTGAGATATTCTTCCATGAAATGTAAGCGGGGTGCCCTTCTCATGAAGATGCACTGTCGGGAAAAACTTTTAAAACATTTTTAATAGCACGCATGAATATTGGGGAATCAAAACAAAATACAGGGATAGAAAGATGGCGGTCAAAAAAACCTCTGAGAAAACGGAAAGGCAGATTTCTTCCCGCATTCCGGGATTTTACAAATATTCCATTTCCGAGCGGTTGCGCATTCTTTTCGAGAACGAAATTCTGGATGAAGATACCTACCACAAATTATTGAATGAAGAGAATGTACTCAGCGCTGCCGAAGCGGATAAAATGATTGAGAATGTGATTGGCGTGTTTGGTTTACCCATTGGACTGGGGCTAAACATGCTGGTGAACGGCAAAGAATACGTAGTGCCCATGGTAGTGGAAGAACCTTCCATTGTCGCCGCGGTGAGCTCTGCCTCTAAACTGGTGCGCGATGCCGGAGGCTTTACCAGCAGGAGCACCGAGCCAATCCTCATCGGGCAGATACAAATCGTGGATGTGGAGAACACCTCCAAGGCTAAAAATGTTATTTTGCAGAATAAGGAAGAGATTATCAATCTGGCGAACAGTTTGCATCCGCGGATGCTTGCCCGCGGTGGTGGGGTTCGCGATGTGGAAGTGCGCATCCTGCCCCGCAGTGCGGCGAAAGGCGACATGGTGATTGTGCACTTGCTGGTGGATACCCGCGATGCCATGGGAGCCAATCTGGTGAACAGCATGTGCGAAGGGGTGGCCTCGCTGCTGGAAAAGATGACCGGTGGCAAGGTGTTCCTGCGCATCCTCTCCAACCTCACGGATCGTTCCATTGTTACCGCCGAATGCACCATTCCCGTCCATCTGCTAAACGGCAAGAATTTTTCGCCCGAGGAGGTGCGCGACGGAATTATCCTGGCTAACGAGTTTGCCAGCATCGATCCCTATCGGGCGGCAACGCACAACAAAGGCATCATGAATGGGATTGACCCGGTGGCCATTGCCACGGGAAACGACTGGCGGGCAATCGAAGCAGCAGCCCATGCTTATGCGGCACGGGGAGGCCAATATACAGCTCTCACGTACTGGGGGAAGAATGAACAGGGCGATCTGGTGGGACGGATTGAAATCCCCATTAAAGTGGGAACCGTGGGTGGCCCGCTGCAATCCAATCCGGCGGTGCGCCTATTACATCACATCATGGGAATTTCTTCGGCGCGCGAGCTGGCAGAGGTGATGGGTGCGGTGGGACTGGCGCAAAATCTGGCTGCCCTGAAAGCCCTGGTTACCGAGGGGATCCAGCGGGGACACATGTCCCTGCACGCCCGGAGCGTGGCAGTAGCTGCAGGAGCACCCGCCGATATTTTTGAAACCGTGGTGGAAAAACTCATCGATAGCGGAGAAATTAAAATCTGGAAAGCTCAGGAGATTATTGCAGAATTGCAGAAACAACCGCGCACTGCTCAACGCCCGGAAACTTTCCCTGAGGACGATCCGGAAGTAGGCACTGCCTACGGAAAAGTTATTTTACTGGGGGAACATTCCGTGGTGTACGGAACCCACGCCATTGCGGCTCCCATTCAGCTCGCCATCCAGACGAAAATTCACCCGGGCGAAAACGGCATTCATCTGCTCATTCCACGCTGGGGGGTGGAGGAGAAACTGCAAAAAGGCGTGGAACATCGCTATTCCATTTACAAATCGCTGGACCTGATTCTGGATCGGCTGGGATTAGCGGATCAGGACATGAAGATCGAGATTTTCCCCAATATTCCCCGGGCAGCCGGATTGGGTGGATCGGCAGCGCTGGCGGTTTCTATCATTCGTGCCCTGTCCAACCATTTTAAACTGAACCTGAGCGATGAAGAGATTGCCCGGCTGTCTTACGAATCGGAACTGATTGCCCACGGCAGCGCTTCGGGAATCGATAATACGCTGGCAACCTACAACCGATTTACCCTCTTCCGCAAGGGTGATCCGCCTTTTATGCAGGAGATTAAAACACCCCGACCGATTTCCATTGTCATCGGGCTGAGTGGTGTGGAAAGCTTAACCGCCAAGATGGTCGCTAAAGTCCGCAAAGCCTGGGAACAAAATCGGGAACTGTACGAACGCATCTTCCACGAGATCGATGATTTAACCCTGAAAGCGGTGGAAGCCATCGAGAAATACGATCTGGAAGCGCTGGGCGAGTACATGAACGTGAATCAGGGACTCCTGAACGCCCTCCAGGTTTCCTCTCCGGAACTGGAGGAAATTATTGCCGTGGCACGGAATAACGGTGCCCTGGGTGCAAAGCTCACCGGTGCCGGTGGTGGCGGTGCCGTGGTTGCCCTGTGCCCCGATACCGCCGAACAGGTAGCCCATGCCATCCGCGTGGCGGGCTACAAAGCGCTGATTACTCAAATCGGAGGAAAATAACCAATCAAAGGTTAGCATTCATGAAAAACCGGAAAGAACATCCACAGGTTTCTTTTTCTGACGAGCCGCTGATTCTGGTGAATGAAAAAGATGAAATCCTGGGATATAAAGATAAAGTATCCTGCCATGTGGGGGATGGTATTTTGCATCGCGCTTTCTCTATTTTTATTTTTAACGGGAAAGGGCAGGTGCTCATGCAAAAACGCAGCGCCGAAAAACCATTATGGCCCCTGTACTGGTCCAATAGCTGTTGTAGTCATCCCCGTAAAGGGGAGAGTTACGAAATTGCCACTCAGCGGCGTCTGAAGGAAGAGCTGGGTTTTACCACCGATTTGAAATTTCTGTTCAAATTTCAATATCAGGCGCGTTTTGGGGAAGTTGGTTCGGAAAACGAACTCTGCTCGGTGTACGTGGGGCGCTACGATGGTCCGGTGCAAACCAACCAGCGGGAAATTGCAGAATGGGAGTGGATGGACGTGGAAGCCCTGGAACGCGAGATGCGGTCACATCCCGAGCACTTTACCCCCTGGTTTAAAATGGAATGGGAACGCATGCGCAGGGAACACTGGGGAGAAATCGAAGCTTTGTGGAACGCTAAACTCAGTAGCGGCAAATAGCCGTCCGCTGGAATGGGTTGTTAGAGCTTACTTTTTTTCCAAAATTCTTTTTATTCTAATAAATTCAGTTATTCATTTTATTGTACCAACACTAAAAACTAACCTGAGCGGTAGAGGGAAGTACCACTTTCGGTTGAGTGAATGGTCATTTTTGTGACCAGCGATTTTTTTTTCGACTCAAGCCCCGGATGAGTCTATCACCTATTTTCGCTGGGAAAGTAACACAGGGGAAGCTTTACCACCCGCAGAAAAGGGCTGTTATCTTCTACTCTGCATTTAAATTCTTTAGTATCTTTTTTTGCAAGTGGCTCTTTAATCTCATTATGACGTGGTACTGCTTCTATAACTCCTGTTTTCGGATTGATCCAGAGAGAATGGAACTTACCCTCTCTTTTCAGATAACAACCAGCAATTCTTAGTTTACGCTCTAAATCACGCCGTTTCATTCGATGACTACCTTGTCTCTTATCGCATCTTCTGGTAATCCACGTAGTACATCCCGCCTGCGATCTTCCAAAATCAATTCAATAGCTTCTCGTAGATTATTTTTTGCTTCTTCTATTGTTTCACCTTGCCCATTTGCACCGGGTACCTCCGGGCAAATAGCCCAATATCCACCTTCAGGTGCTGGTTCAATGATGGCTGTAAATTCAGCTTTCATATTACCACCCACTTCATATATTTTAAATTAATTTAACCTTTAAAGTCAATATCCGGTTTTGAGCGAAACTAAAAAAATCAGACCAATTTATTATTAAAAATTTTTCTTCTTTAAATAATCTCTATAAAACAAAACTCTTTGATATTGTAAATTCATAAAAAATATCATGGTAAACATCAGTAGAAGCTATTAAAGCTCCAGTATTTTCAAACCAAAACCTTTCCCTGCTCACGCAACCATTCCGCAACAGCTGGTCCGGTGCACTCATCCACAAGAAAGCGCATTTATGATGGTTCCTCAACTAGTGGCATAAATTCTGTACTTTCCAGGGCCTTGGTTGCAAACAAGATGCAAGCTTGAATATCTTCGTGGGTAAGGCCTTTATATTCTTGGAGAATTTCATCCACCGTTGCCCCGTGCGCTAACAGATTCAGAATATACTCAACCGTCAGTCGCGTCCCACGAATGACAGGCTTCCCAACCATAACCTTTGGATTAATAGTAATCCGTTCTAGCAGTTGTTCATCCTTCATTATATCACCTCCATTGTCGCCAATAAATGTTGCCTAACGACTTAAACTAACCGGAGCGGAAAAAAGTGCCGCATTACCCCTATCTTTATGGGGTCCAGAGAATTGTTATTTTTGTGAGCAGCGAAATTCTTTTTGGCGCGAGCCCACATTTTCAGCTGCGCTTGTCCCACACCGGCGGGAAACGTAACCTGGCGGAAATTCTTCCACCCATCTTTCCGGAGAAAACAGAACCGCTTTTATTTTATTTAACATGACTAACCTTCCTGGTGCCAAAGCCAGAGAGAACATTCGTTTATTTTTCTTTCTTAAATAGCCCAAATTCAATTTAAATATTTCATGTTAAATCAGCAAAGTTTTTTCCGCTCTGGTGTCTGCCTGAAGGAAGAACAGATTTTCTTCAGTGCTCATCCAACTCTCATTCGAAAAATAGCTTGATTTCATATAATTTTAAAATTTCTAAATGAGCTTTAAGAAAATACTGAACGTATTTAAAAATCCGAACTTTTTTGTCGATTTAATAAATTAATAGCTGCATTTATATGACTTTACTCTGTATATTCATTGGCTGATTTTCGAACATTTGCAAGAATATTTATTATACTCAACTTTTTAAAAGCCGAGTTATAATGGTCTTCAATTCTTTATAGCGATTTTTATTGCCGCCAACGAGACGTGCTTCGATATAACCATTTTTATTTACTATAATATGCGTTGGATAGCCTGAAATCTGGTATTGTTTCGCAATTTTTCCTGATTTTGCTATGATATGGTAACGAAACTTAGTTGTTTTCAGGAATTCATTTAGTTCTTTTTCATCATTTAAGGCGAACCCAATGAAAATTACCTCCTGATCTTTAAATTCATCTACCAATTTATTCAGTCCTGGAATTTCCACTCTACAAGGTGCGCATCCAATGAACCAAAAATTGAGCACAACAACTTTTCCACGCAAAGCATCAAGGTTAAAATTTTCACCTTTTAGCGAAGTTACTTTAAAAGCAGGAGCCCTGATCTTTTTGTCTGAATCTTTGTCCGCTTTTTCTTTGATTTTCTGTAAATATTTCTCAAAATCACTTAAATTACCATGCCTCCTCTTGTAAATTTTTTTCAAAGAATCTTCAGCTTCGATTGAACCTTCTTGCCATGCACGGGAATAAGCAAATTCTGCATTGAGAAGATTAGAAAGTTCTTGCCAGATATTTGCCTCCATTATTAAAGCTTTTGGATTAGTCTCATCTTTTAGGAATTGAGCCGCTTTAAGAGAAGCAATAGCTATAGCATAATTTTTTCTTTTCATCGCGATTTCTGCTCTTCTAACATAAGCCTCTGGAAGTGTCATTTTCGTTATGCTCCCACTGATGTCTTCATAAAGTCGAAGCTTCCCTTGCAACATGAGAGTAATTGCTCTATCCATCAATTGACCGGCTTTTTCCAACTTTTTATTATGTTTAAGGTAAGCAATAGCTAAACTATAATACGGCCATGGGTGATCTGGCACCTCTTTTTTCCAGGGAATACATATTGCCTCAACTGCTTCCAAAGGAAAGTCTTCTCTAGAAGCCAGTATTTCTACTTGTTCCCGAGCATAGCGAATATTAGGAAATGTCATGATATAATTAAGTTTCAACTCATTTATTTCTTTGGGTCCATCACCTTTTAATTGTTGAGCAAAAACCTGATATTCATAACTGTCCAAAGCTTGTCCAGTAAGAGGAGAATCTGGATAGAGTTCTATCAATCTTTTAATTACTGATCTGCTTTTTTCTTCTTGTTTCAATAAAAGGTAGCCATAAGATAAAGCATAGAGATATTCTGCTGTTTCTTTTTTAACCTTTTTTGCCAGCATCTCCATATCTGTCCTGACAATGGAATCTATTTTACTCTTTTGAGTTACATTAGCCATAAACCATTTATCACGGTAAGCACAATAGTTGTCTGGGTAAAGGGAAAGCTCTTTATAAAAAAGAGAATCAGAGATTTGAATTTCTGAATGATACATTTTTCTTAGATAGGCTCCTCTTGCCGGCACACCATCATCACTATAAATCATAGAGGATACAGAGGCAGCTCTATCCCAATCAGTTAACGTAATAAAATAAAATTTGACAAAGCTTAACCCCTTTTTGACGATTGTTTCATTTATAAATACGTTCTTTTGTTTTTCCATCTTTGCCCAGAAAGTGTTACTCTCATGGTTATAGTAAAGAATGCCCACTATATAAACATCATCAGTTAAAGAAAATTTTGCACCTTTTATTTGAGGATTATAGATAACTGTTAATTTATCACCCCATTTAGGCCTCTCAGGTTTAAGAGTCGCGACCTGAGCATAGGTACTTACTAAATAAAAAATTAACAGTATTATTCCTCTCAGAATTTTATTAAATGAAATTTTCATAAGTAATATTTTCTTTCCATTTTGTGGTATTAGCTTTTAATATTCTCGCCGCAAGTTTATTTTTGTTCCTCGATTCTCTACCGGACATTTTATTAAGTTATAAAGTTTATAAGATGCGAGAAGCGACAAAGCTAGAGGAACATCCATTTATTTCTTTTTCTAAATAGCCCAAATTCAATTTACATATTTCATGGTAAATCAGCAAGATTTTTTGTTTTGGCGCCTGAAGTAGGAACAATTTTTTCCACCGGGTAAAAATAACGTCTAAGCTCACTTTCCGCTATTGAGCACCAGCGAAATAGCGGTAAGGTGGAGCGCTTTGTTATTTGCCAATTATTATATATTTATCCTAAAAGATTTTCCATGTGAGTTGTTAATTTGGTGATTGTATTATGCAAAGCTTTAAGCTCTGATATATTAGAAACAGAACGCTCAAATTCAGAACCATCGCTAAATGTTATTTGATAAACATAACTTTCCGTTGGGTTAGACATTTTGAATTCCGGTTTCTTCAGAAAATTCGTTGCTTCATAGACAGATTCAAATACGATGGGATAAGAATCTTGTCGAAGAATAAATCGAATTTCTTGTGGAAGAGCGCTTAATTTTGCTTTAACTCGTTGTGTAAATGAATTAATTGTTACTGCTCCAATTAAACGTTTTAATTCATTACAGACTTCAATTTTTTTACTGTTTGTAAATTGTTTTTCGAAAGTGTTTGCAATAAAAGCTTTCTTTGATTCAGGGGTTTTATCTGGGTAATCTATTATTAAATTATTTCTTTCGAATGCTTTAATAAGTTTTTCTTTTGGTACGTAAAACAGCTCTATTCCACGGCTCTTAACCAATTCCCGCGCTGGTTTTGTGAAATCACCAGCGGCAATAATACCTAAAAAACGTGCACTAGGATAAGTATCTAGCATTGGTAATAATTTTCCACTGTCATCCCTTGCCTTATCCTTAGAATGTCTCGAACCTCTTCTCCAAAATGACTCTATAAAAGCTACCGGGATACCTATATGAGAATTGGTTCCATTAATTTCAAGAACAAAATCAAAGTCAACATAGTTCCCATCAGCATCTTTCCATTGAATCTTCTCGCCTCTTGCATCTCGATTAATAAATCGAGAATCGAGGTAAAGTTCTAAAGATTTAGCAAGGTCTATAAGTATTGGAAAAACAAAATATTCTTCAAACCAGTCACCTATTAATTGACCTAATTTGTGTCCTGCAGATGCGTTAACCTTTCTTGTCAATTTTTATCCCCTCCGTCTTAATTAAGACCAAAACTATTTAAATACCCACAAAAAACCTTCCTTTAAAGGCACACGATGCTTTCTATTTTTCCATTTGATATTCCTGTCACGAATTTTTTCAAAATAATATCTTTGAAACCCTGCTGAAATTGCTAATTCTCCAAGCCATTTTTCGACTGGCACATAGACTCCATAAGGAGCAGAATCTCCAATAACAAAACACACGTTAGAACCCTTTTTGCAGACTCTTGATAGTTCTTTCCAAACCTTTCCTAAATCATAAAAATAAGCTGCAATCATAGTATGGTAATGTTTCCTTCCTCCGTGTAATAATCTCTCTTTTTCTAAGATTTTACAAACCTTAGAAAGTTCATCTATTATTGGTTGTAATACAGGATTTGAAAGTAGTTCCTCTAGATTAAGTTTATCTTTTGAGACATGTTGTGAAGATGATCTAATCAAGTATTTACGGACTTTATCATGTAAGTCTCCCCAATTGACGATCTCATTCCAGAAAGACATTTCAAATCTTGTTGCATCCGCATAATCATAATTATTCGCATATGGAGGTGATGTAATTACAATATCCACAGTATTCTCTTGTAGTTCTTCTAAGTTTCTTGCATCTCCTTGGTAAATTCGTGATTTTGGAGTTCCATAGTTTCTTTGAAAAAACTTTATGTCGTTATACATCATATATATTTGATTTTCGAAAGCTTTATAAGGATTTGATACTATTTTTTTATTTTTGTTTGGAAGAATGTATTGCCACTGGGCTGTTCCCGCTGAAGAAGTTATTCTTAAAATTGAAGTGATTGCAAGCCAAATTAACTCAAACTCTTTACTTCCATCATTTTTCTCAATCCAAGCAATTTTTAAAGAATCAAGTTTTTTTAAAACATCAGGCGGATAACATCTATGTATTAGTTCAGGGTAGTTATTATTGAAGTTAGTTATTTTTCTTGATTGGTCAAGTATATTCAATGCCTTATCAAGAAAAGAATTTGCATCAACATCCCAACTTAATTTTGCTCTGGCAACTCTTGTAATAAAAGGGTGTGATTCTATACCAATACTATTCAAACCTACCGTGTCTGCTGCTAAAAGTGTTGTTCCAGATCCCGCAAAAGGATCCAGTACCAATATTTGTTGCTCATTATTTACTTCGCTTAAAACCTGAGATACCCATTCTGCAGAAAAACCGGCAGAATATCGGAACCAACGATGAATTGGTAGTTTCATGTTGTCAAGAAAAGTGCCTGAACGCTGCTTTTTTTTGGTAATACCTACATAGTTGTCAAATAAAGATAATTGTTC
>JALXCH010000194.1 GCA_026991005.1 Calditrichia bacterium
GTATAACTTCAGAAAAGATTGATGAGTTACCGGTGTACAGTTTGCGCGATGTAATTGCCCTGCAAGCAGGTGTGGTCGTAGATAACGCGGGAAATATTCACATCCGCGGCGGACGTTCCAACGAAATCGCTTATCAGGTCAACGGTATTTCCATCAATAATCCTTTTGGAAATTCGCAGGGTGTGGGAATTGCCACCAATGCGGTGGAAGAGGTGTCCGTTTCGGCGGGTACTTTCAGTGCCGAATACGGAAATGCTCTGAGTGGTGTTATCAATTATGTGACAAAAGATGGTGGTCCCACCTATCATGGTACGGCGCGTTTCTGGACGGGGGATAATGTTTCCACCCACAAAGATATATTCTTCAATATTGATGAAATTGATCCCTTTAATACCATGCGCGGGGAATGGACGTTTGGCGGCCCGGTTCCTTTCACCAATAAAAAATTAACGTTTTTTACTTCCGGGGTATTGCGAAGTTATAAAGGATACCTATACGGAATTCGCGTGTACGAGACAACCGATTTGCTGTACCTGGATGGTGAGAAAATGTTAATTGATCCCTACGGGCTTGAGATAAAACCCGGCCCGAATCACACGATTTATCTGAATTCCAATCCCGCCAAGCGGGGTGCCAATGGTGATCGGGAAATTGTTCCCATGGTTACCGGCCAGGCTATGAATTTAACCGGAAAATTAACCTGGAAACCCAACGCCGCATTAAAGATTACCTATGATTTGATCTTCGACATGGCCGATCGGTATAACCGCTATGCGAATGGCGTGAATATCTTCCGCCGCTTTCGGTTTACTCCCGATGGCCGACCTAAAACCAAATCCTGGAATGCCAGCCATTCCATTGGAATTGTGCATACATTAAGTAAAAAAACGTTTTATACTTTTAAATTTGGTGTGAACCAGAACTGGGCACGCACAGCCGTTTATGATGATGTGTATGATCCACGCTATGTGCCCAGCCATGATAACCGTATTACCAGTCAGCTTGTGCACCCCACCGATTATGTAGCCGGAGGAACAGATTTAACCCGCGTGAGGGAAGAAAACATATCGATTCTGGGGAAACTGGATGTTGTCAGTCAGGTACTTCCCCATCACGAAATTCGCTTCGGTGGGGAATATGCCCGGCACAAACTGGATTACGAAGGATACACCCTGCTGTTTGAAGAAATTGGTCCCAATCAGGGACGCTTCTTTATTCCCACTCCGGAAAAGAACCCCAATTACACCGAATTTCAGATTTACACACGTAAACCGGAACAGGCCTCGGCTTATATCCTGGATAAAATGGAATTAACCAGCCGCTTTATCTTTAATGCCGGTTTGCGCTACGAATATTTCCATGCCCATGCCGTGTATAATCCCGATCTGGCCGGGACGGTAGATGAAGGCGTTTCTAATCCCAAATTTTTAAAAATGTCTGAACCCAAACACCGATTAATGCCCCGTATTAGCCTGAGTTTCCCCATTACCTCACGGGGCGTCATTCGTTTTTCCTATGGAATCTTCTACCAGTATCCCATTTTACGCAGCATTTATCGCAATCCTCGGTTTGTGGATTACAATTTTACCCGGATGCCAACTTTTGGAAATGCCAACTTAAATCCCGAGCGGAGCATCCAGTACGAAATGGGGTTACAGCAACAGTTTACCGATGATATTAAAATGGATTTAACCATTTTCTACAAGGATGTTACGGACTTAATTGAAGACCGCCGGGTTGTTGCCGGGGAAGTGGCAATTGACAAAGAATTTAATGTTTATACCAATATTGGATTTGCCAAAGTGAAAGGATTTACCGCTTCTTTACTAAAGCGGCGTTCACCCCATGGCCTGTTCTCGGCAACCCTGGATTACACCTTTCAGATTGGTCAGGGTTCCTACACCGATCCGGTAGCTCTGGCGGTGGATACCCGCACCGGTCGCTCCACTCCGCAGAAATTGGTTCCCCTCAGCTTCGACCGGACCCATACCATCAATGCGACCCTGGTGCTTACCAAACCGGAAAACTGGACGGTAAGTTTTATCGGTTCCATTAAATCGGGTACTCCTTATACTCCCAGTGTCCCTTCCTCCATTCAACCTGTCAAGTTCGAAGTAAATAGCGAACGCCGCCCCTGGATTAAAAATGTGGATATGCGGGCAGAAAAGTTCTTCAAATTTAAAGGAACCAAATTCTCGGTTTTCATGCAGGTAGAAAACCTATTCGATACCATGAACGAAATTTACGTCTGGACGAATACCGGTCATTCTTTGTGGAGTCTGGAGGAATCCATTAGTCCACATCGCTTCAACAATCTGCGCAATACCATTCGGGAAAATCCCAAAGATTTCTTCCCGGAATCTTTCCTGGACAATTATTACCAACGGGAAGATTGGCTCAGCGAGCCCCGGAAAATTCGTCTGGGATTGAGTTTTATGTTTTAAAATAAAACAGGACATTTAATTTAAGAACCAAATTGAACATAAATAAAATGGATGAAGTTATGGGAAAAAAGGCTGTATTCTGGGTATTAACGTTATTATTTATTTTTTCCAGTTTTGTGAATTCTGCCCTGGGAGGAATTGAGGAATTGGCAAAGGTGGATTTAAAAAAACTTTCGCCGCAGAAACGCTGGGAATTGTGCTCTAAAATATGGAAACTGCAAACCAAAGCCCTTCAGGAGGATGAACGCCACGATGTGCTGAAAAAAACGATTATTAATGGCAACCAGATCCGGGTGTTACTCACCAATCAGGGATCGATTTCGACGCCGGATGCTGATAATGCAAATGCTGACCTGGTGTGGCCGAAAGGACCCTCCGGGCTGGGTTATGCTTACGAGTTTGGTCCGCTGGTGGGTGCCGAAGTCATAGGGAAAAATGGGGATACCTTACATATTGTGGATGATGGTTTTTTGTGGCAAAGAGATGGTGATTTTAAACCGGGTACGGCGGAACGCTGGGGTTGGGAACCCAAACTGGGCTTTTCTGATCCCACTTCTCAGGAAGTGGCTCATTTCTCTGACCTTGATCGTAACCTTGATGGTAAGCCGGATAGCTGGCCGGAATCCTGGTACAACGAGACGCTGGGGCGCTACGTCTGGCCCGCATTTTTAGGAGATGATGCCACTACCCCCGATGAAGAAGTCTTTTATGTCATGGATGATTTTGATAACGCTGAATTCCCGTATTATCCCGAACCCGATGATACCACTATGCGTGGGTTAGGGCTAGAACTTCAGGTGCGAATATTTCAATTTAACAATCCTCTGGCAGAAGACATCATCTTCCTGGTTTATACTGTAACGAATGTAAGTCCTACTCCGCTGGAAAAGGTCTTTCTAGGGATGTTTGGTGACCCACATGTCGGAGGAGCAGGAGATTGGGAGGATGATGATGCCGGTTTTATTTCCATCTGGAATGATGAATTTCCTCGAAGTACCCGTAATATGCTCTATGCCTGGGATCACGACTTCCGTGGCGATGGCGGAAAAGTTCCGGGATATTTCGGCTACCGTTTTCTGGAAAGTCCGGGAATCGATTATGATGGAGTCGATAACGACAACGATGGAATGATTGACGAAAGCCAGTTCAATGATGCGGGAAGCTTTGTTTTTGATCCCAATCTGGGGATTATGCACTGGTCGGGTGATGAAGATGGCGATTGGAACGAAGAGTTTGATGATGTGGGTGTCGATGGTATTCCCGGTACCGGAGATTTTGGGGAAGGCGATGGAAAGCCTACTCAATTGTTTTACCTGGATGTTAATGGTAATGGAATGCTGGATCCCGGGGAACCCACTTCCGAGCATCGGGAAGACGGGATGCGCTTCTGGGGTGGTGAACCCAATTTTGGTTTTCTGGATATTGCAGAATCCGATCAATTAGGTTTGACTTCTTTTAATGCTCTTAAATTTTCTCCTCCAGTTAATGCACCTAAAAATGATGAGCTTATGTGGGAAAAAATGTCCACTCCGAACCAACGGCCTAACGATCCTCCTCCTTTTATTTTACAGGAAGCAGATAATGTGTTCATTTATGGTTCCGGTCCCTTCCGTCTGGAACCGGGCGAAAGTAAGCGCTTTTCTATCGCCCTGCTGATGGGGCAGGATTTTGACGACTTGTTGAGCAACGCCAAGATTTCGCAACAGGTATTCGAATCCGATTACCGCTTTGCTCAGGCACCTAAAAAACCCCATCTCGTAGCAGTACCAGGCGATGGCAAGGTCACCCTTTACTGGGATACGGAAGCCGAAAAATCGTTCGACCCATTTGTCGCCCGGGCTAATCCCGATAGTATGGAAAAAGGATACGACTTTGAAGGATATAAGTTGTATCGCAGCCGGGACTACAGCTTTAATGATACCCAGACCATTACTGACTCCTGGGGTGTCCCGTTCCTATCCGAACCGTTGAAGGATGCCAATGGTGTTCCTGCCCAGTGGGATCTGGTGAATGAATACGAGGGACTTTCGGAGATTGAATATCCCGGACGGGGCGTGCGCTACGATTTGGGGCGAAATACGGGACTGGTGCACATGTATGTGGATTCCAACAATGTGAAGAATGGGGTGACTTATTTCTACGCGCTTACTTCGTATGACCATGGGGATCGCAATGCCATGCTGCCTCCCTCAGAGTGCCAGCGGGTTATCCTGCGGGATGCCGTTACCCGGGAGTTTACTCTTGATGTTAATACGGCCATGGTGGTACCGGGCGGTCCAGCTCAGGGCTTTATGCCTCCCACGCTTGCTGGAAGTAGTGATAATACTGCGAAACTGATTGAGGGAAATCCCACCGGAAAGGTGTGGGTAGAATTCCTGGATCCCTTTAAAGTTGTGGATAACAAGAAATACACTGTGGTATTCGATTCGGTGGAGGTGGATTCGGCTACCTATAAAATTGGATTCTCTGTGATTGATGAGCAACCGGTGACGGTGGATTTTAAAGCGCGGGATACTTTCTTTGTGGATCTTATGCCCGGAACCCATATTGTTGAGGGTTCTCTCACTGTGATGGATGCTTCAGGAAATATAGTAGATTCTACACGTTATCATGTGGATTACGAGAGGGGGCGCATCTGGGGTGCTTATGCCGATGCCATGCCCATGGGAGAGAAGTTCTCTGCGGAATTTAAAATCATGCCGGTGGCGAATAGCCTTTCCACACATGCTGAAGATGATAATCCGGTTTTTGATGGGATAAGAATTTTTGCAGAAGATCAAGAAGCTAAACTCGATTCTCTTAGTACTAAGGGTGGTCGTAGTGGATTTAAGACCATTGTAACCAATACCAATTTTAGTGATAAATATACTAAGATCGGACTAGCTTCCTCAAATTCAAAACCTTATCCTGCTGATTTTGAGATTCGATTTACCGATTATGATACTACCGCGGATGGGAGGTTAACTAACCCGGCAGATTCTTCTTTGTTTAGTCACGTGAAAACCAATTTTAAAATTATCAATACCGAAACCGGTGAACGTGTTGACTTCATTATTATTGAATTAAATCAGACCCGCAATGGACGGTGGGATTGGCAGGAAGACATCAGTTTAGTTAAACCAGGTTGGCAGGGAATTCCCGAAGGAACTTATAAAGTGAAGTTTTCTCCTCCTGTGGATACGTTAACTTCCAGCACCGGTGAAGATAGTATAGTGTACGAAGAACCCATTTATCCCGGCGATGGAGATGTATTCCTGCTCTTTTCTACGAAGCCTTTTGATGCCGGAGATAAATATACCTTCCAGACGCGTGCAGCCCACTACGATAACAACAAGGCTAAGAATGCTCTGGATGATGTGATTGTGGTACCCAACCCCTATGTGGCCTACAGTGCAGCCGAAATGTCCGGGATTCGCACCGGTGTGCGGGACGATCGGCGGTTGGAATTTCGGAATCTACCGCGAAAATGTACCATTCGAATCTACACCCTCACCGGAGAGCTGGTAGATACCATTGAAAAGAATGATGACAACAATTACGCCGTATGGGATCTGCTTTCGTTTGAATCTCAGGAAATTGCTTACGGTGTGTACATTTATCATGTCGAGGCGCCAGGTATTGGTTCCAAAATTGGTCGATTTGCTGTGATAAAATAGTGAAAAAAGAGAAAAGAGAACTTTTAAATAAAGGGTTTATTATTTATAGAAAGCGAGACTTGGTATGAAAGGAAATAGGTTCTCAGTAATCCTCATCATTCTGCTAATTATCCTGGGAATTAACTTTTCTTTTTCCCAGAATGCACAGAATGTAAACAACGTGCATCGTGTGGGAACAACTGCCGCCCAGTTTTTAAAGATTGCGGCTGGAGCACGACCGGTGGGAATGGGTGGTGCCTATAGCGCCCTGGCAACTGACATCCTGGCGGTGTACTGGAATCCTGCGGGATTATCTCGCGTGGTGGGAACCGGTGAGGCCATATTTAATCATTCCTCCTGGCTGGCAGAAACCAATTACGACTTTGCTGCTTTTTCGGTAAACCTGCGCAATATGGGCTCCGTAGGATTCAGTCTTATCTCGTTGCGGACACCCCAACAACCGGTACGCACAGTGGAACACCCGGAAGGCACGGGGCAGATGTGGGATGCAAATATGATTTCGCTGGCGGTGACCTATGCGCGTAATCTCACTGACCGGTTCTCCATTGGATTTACCGGAAAATTTGTCCAGGAACGCATTTTCCAGGCAATTGCCCGCGGCGCTGCTTTCGATCTGGGAATCCTTTATCAAACACCCATCGAAAGCATTACACTGGGTGCTGCCATTTTCAATTTCGGTACAAAAATGCGCCTGGATGGAAGAATCCTGTTTATTAATGAGGAACCGTTAAATGAACCGGGTGGTCCCACCGAAATTCCCGCTCAGTACCGCACCGAGA
>JALXCH010000195.1 GCA_026991005.1 Calditrichia bacterium
GTCAACAAACTTATAGATGAAATAAAACAGTAAAAGTTACCTTCACCGTAAAGAACCCATTTAAAATCGCACAGAAAAGCCCAGCAAGATACGGAGCTGCTGGGAATAAATGGTACCCAGTTTTAAAGGCTCTTCCTCCTCCCATTCATGAATGAGGGAAGAAAAATACGGTGGCATTTTTAATTCTTCTCCTCCAAAAGAATAGGAGAATCCCAGAGTAAAATATGAATTCCAAATAAAAAAGGCGCTCCCCAGGGTAAAGTGATAAATATCCCAGCTGGTTACCGAAAGTCGGGAATTGCTCCCCGGGGTATAACCCGAACGATCTACATTAAACCCAGAATATAAGGTAAACCGGGAGGAAAATCTATGCTCCGCAGCCACCCCCCAATTAAACACCGAATTCATTTCCTCCATAATGTCAGGATATTGTACCGATGTTCCAGGGGTAATTTCTTGCCCTTCTCCACTTAAAACCGCGTACAGAGGAATTTTGCGAAACCACTCTCCGGTAAAATGCAACTGAATGTGATTAAGCCGATAAGATGCACCAAAAGAAAGAGCAATGGGAGATTTAAATCGGGTCTTCATGTTTTCGCGGGAATAAGCGTAAAGACGTGAAGAAACGTTCGTATTGCCAACTGCGGAATTCAAACTAGAAATCGTGAAAAAGTCCCACCCATTTCCCAGAATATGAAAACCCGGAGTGGTTAAGGTAATTCCCACGGTTAAAGGAGAATAATCAAGGAATCCCCCAATTTTCCAGAAGGTTCGCACGGCCCAATAAGAAAACTCATCAATGAATATCTGGGACTGGTTGGTGGAATCGCTGAAAACCGCCTGCCAGATGTTATGGGTTCGCATGCGCTGGTTGCGCAAAGCAAAAAATTGGGTTACTCCCAGACTAATATGGGAGTTGTATTTATAAGCCCAGGTTACTCCCACCCAGCTTTCGTTAATCCTCTGATGGAAACGAACCTCATCAAACTGAAGGTTGTCCGGCAAAACATCCAACGATCGTTCCATCGCAGGCGATACCCTTCTCCCTTCCAGATTGATTAATACGTTGTGCCGGTTCAAATAAGAAACCACCCAATTGCTTCGTTGCAGTCCTCCCAGACGCACCCGTACCGCAAAAATAATAGGGGAAGGTTTCAACTGAAGATACTTCAACGTTTTACCACTGTTCAATACATTCTTCCAGTGAAAACTGTTTAACTCAAACGCGGCTGTAGTAAGAACCATGGTGGAATCTTTAATGGAAGGGAGCGCTCCGGGATTATAATATACGGAACTCAAATCCTTTACACTACCCACCACAGCACCGCCCAAAAGCTGCGCCTTGGTTCCGTATTGATTGGTCCAATAATGAGCATCCTGCCCAAATAAAAGTGGAATGAACAGGGCCCAACAAAACAAAATTTTTATTCCCAGTCGAATGATACTTACCCTTTTTAGCACATTAACTTAGGACATTACCTACATTTTACATTTTACATTTTTCATTTTTCATTTTACATTTTTAATTTCATTTCCCCGGAGGGAACTTTGAGAGGATCTGAGAAATAGTAAATTCAACTTCTCGCTGGGTTCGTTCCGGTTTGCGGAAAAATATCATCCGGCGAATGGCCCAACCTCGCCATACCATGCGATTGCTTTTCACATCCACAAAGCTGAGCACCAGCGTCCCTTCATCATATTCATCCACCACAATTTCCGTATCATCCGAGGGCATCCATTCCGGATCGTATTTGGCACGCCCACCCATATCCTCGATTTCCTTTTTCCGCTGAACAAGGAAGCGCACAGACAATTTCAAATCTGCTTTCCCCGGGGAATCAACCTTGTGGAATCCCCTGGCCGCCAGTTCCTTATCCGCAGCAAAATGAATCATTTCCCGTAATCGGGGTGTGCGCACCAGTAATTCTTCAGGAATAGAATCCTGACCCGCCCACACATAGCTCCGGTAT
>JALXCH010000196.1 GCA_026991005.1 Calditrichia bacterium
CTTGTGATGAATTTCTGCAGGAAAGCCGGATGCGGGAAATCCGCACGTCCGGTTTGACGAGGGGAAAGGCGAATGTAAAGGAATTCCCTTTACATTCTCTTTTCTACTCTACTGGTAAAATATCAGGTAACTATTCTGGCTAAAATGAGGAACGGGAGATTTTTAGAAAGGCGTATCAGGAGAGGTCTTTGCTGGAATCAGAAATGCTGTGAAGCAGTATTTAGCCCTGGGAGAGGCATGTTACAAATGGACAAATTCCAAATAACAAATTCCAAATCACAAATTCCAAATCACAAAAAATAAATACTACATACTAAATCCCAAACTCCAAATTCCAGATTTCAAACAAATTATTGTTTAGTTTTTTTTAGCTTAATCTTATTTATTATTCGTACTCATTCGTGCTATTCGTGGTTAAATGCTCATTCGCGTCTATTCGTGTAATTCATGGGCAAATATCAATTCTTTTGATTCGTGGGCAAAAAATTAGTGGTTAAATTTCGGAAGTGTAATTCGTGGGTAGATATTTATTCGTGCAATTAGTAATATGGATTTCTCCCTCATTTAAATCCGGTGTATTAAAATGGAATTCTTCAGCGGTTGGCCAGAATATGTTTTAACTCCCCCAGCAAATTTTCCAATTCGGTTTGCGCTTCTTCCCATTCTTCCAGCAGATTGGGGAGGCGTCGGGAAATCTCCCGGTGTTCTTTTTGCAACGACACCAATCTGGAAGAATCCGCATAAACATCGGGCTGGATGAGTAAGGCTTCAATCTCTTTCTTGCGAATCTCCAGCGCTTCTATTTCAGTTTCCAGCTGTTGGATATGGTTTAAGAGTTCTTTTTTCTGGAGGCTAATTGCCTGACGCGCTTCTGCTTCCCGCCGTTTTTGCTCTTTTGTTTTTCGTTTGCCAGAAGTGGAAACCTCCTTTTTGGGTGGAACTGCTACGGAGGGCTCATTTACCGGTTCTTTTCGATGATGCAGGTAATCCGTGTAATTCCCTTCATAGACTCGCAGTTGTCCCATATGAAGTTCGGCTACCCGCTGAACCAGTTTATCCAGGAAATACCGATCATGGGAAATTAAGAGCAGGGTTCCGTTATATTCCGAGAGAGCCCGCTCCAGGGCTTGCCGGGAGGTTAAATCCAGGTGGTTGGTGGGTTCGTCCATAATCAGAAAATTCACCGGGGAGACCAGAATTTTAGCCAGCGCCACACGTGCTTTTTCCCCACCCGAGAGCACACGGACAGGCTTTAACACATCATCCCCGCTAAAGTGAAACATTCCCAGCACATCCCGGAGGTGTTGGGTGTGGGAAGGTGCTGCTGCGGAGAGAACTTCCTGATAAACACTGTTTTCCGGATGCAGATTTTCCACCTGATGCTGGGCGTAATAACCAATTTGCACCCGCTCTCCCAGTCGTATTTCCCCGCGTTGTGGGGTGAGTTCCCCCGTGATGAGGCGAGTCAGGGTGGTTTTCCCGGCTCCGTTAGCGCCTACCAGAGCCAGCCGTTCCCCGCGGTATAGATTCAGATTAACATCCCGTAAAACCCAATCGGTTTCGTAGCGGAAAAATAGATGGGAAATCTGAAGCACCTCCTTATAACTGGGCGTTTCCACCCGAATTTGAAAATGGAAAGAAGTGGGGGAGGAGGGAGGAGGTTCGATTTTCTCCATTTTTTCCAGTTGTTTAATTCGGCTCTGGACCTGAGCTGCTTTGGTGGCTTTGTAGCGGAAGCGGTCGATAAAGCGCTGCTGGCGGGCAATCTCTTTCTGTTGTTGTTCCCACATTAACCGTTGTTTCTCCAGGCGCCGGGCTTTTTCTATTTCGTATTGATGATAGTTCCCGGAATAATGGTTGAGTTCCCCCTGTTCCAATTCCACAATTTCCCGGGCAATTCGGTCGATAAAATAACGGTCGTGAGAAACAATGATTAAGCTACCCGGGAAATTTTTTAGATAATCCTCCAG
>JALXCH010000197.1 GCA_026991005.1 Calditrichia bacterium
AAGAACATCCCCTGGATTTTGAGGTCATCATCATTCCCCGCCAGTACTTCCTGGTGAATTACGAAATCATTAACCGGGAGGTTATTCTTTTCGACCTGGGAACGGTTTTTTACCGCCAGACGCATCCTTCGATTTTAAAGCATTTTTTGAAGGAAGTTGAGTATTTCAAATTCGAAATTGCCCGTTATAACCAGCGGGATGAAGTCATTCAATTTTTTCGGGAGCATCTGAATGCCATCAGAAGTTGACATGGAGCTGAAGGAATTGGTGCAAACCACCAGTGACCTGATTCGATTTCGCACGGTGGATGGTGCTTTTCAGGAGTTTGAGCGCGCTGTTGCGTACGTAAAGGATTTTTTCCGCCAGGTGCCGGTTCACATTACGGAACATCGTTTCGGGAAGTATCCGGCACTGGTAATTACCACACGCCCCACCCGGCACCCCCGAATTTTCTTCCAGGGGCATCTGGATGTGGTACCGGGCGAGGAGGAGCAATTCCAGCCCCAAATCAGGGGCGACCGCCTTTACGGACGCGGCAGTGTGGATATGAAAGGTTTTGATGCGCTGGCCATGCACCTGCTGCGGGAACTGGCCAGGCAGCAACCCGAGGCGGATGTGGGGTTGATGCTTACCTTCGACGAAGAGATTGGTGGTGAGCATGGTGCCGCCCGGCTGGCGGAACTGGGGTACGGGGCAAATATCATCATCAACGGAGACGGTGGGTACAATTACGCCGTCATCTTTGCCGAAAAAGGGATTCTGAAGATTCGCATCTGCACCGAAGCCATTCCCGGCCGGCATCCTTACCCCTGGCAGGGAGAAAATGCCTTTGATGTGCTCATCCGTAATTACCAGAATATCATCTCCCTGTTCCCGGAGCACTGGAAAGCCACCGAAGAAGATAACTGGTACAGCACCTATTCCGTTTACGACGTGAAGGTGGAGAACAAAATGCACAGTCCACCGCACCGGGCGGAAATGAAGATGAATTTTTATTTCACCGAACCCATTACGCCAGACGAGTTACTGGAGAAAATTCGTTTACACGCCCGGCATGTGACCATCGAGAAAATTAGCGGCAGCGAACGGGTGTATTTGAATCCTAACGACCCGCTTATCCGGGAGATGCGAGACATTATGGAACAGCAGTTCCGGCGGGAAATAAAAATTCGTTCCGAGAACGGTTCGTCCGACGCCCGTTTTTTTACCCATCTGGGCGTGCCCATTCTGATTGTGAAGGTGGTGGGCGAAGACCATCACGGTCCCCGGGAGCACCTGCTCATTTCCCAATTAATGCCGCTGTACCGGTCCTTGCGGGAGTTCGCCCTGCGCCATCTGCAGCCGGAAGCATCGACCGAAACCGTGGAGGAATCCCATGAGGCGAAATAATTCTACTGCTTTTCGCAGTTTTTTGCTGCTTCTGGTGCTTCTGCTGGCTGCCACGTGCAGCCGAGCTCCCCGGATTACCTATCGGGCGAAACTGATAAAACCACCGGTGGGAACCATGCAATTGGGCCCTGCTATTTTCGTACCGCAGCGGGTTCTGCAGCAGTTACACGTTCGGGAAGGGGATCCCGTGCAGGTAAGCCACCGGCAGCGGACACTGGAACTGCGTGCCTACCTGTTGCTGGATACCACCCGGGTGTTTGCCCTTCACCGCCGTTATGCCGATTCTTTGCAGCTTTCTTACGACACGGTGGAAGTAACTCTCGCTCCCATTCCGTTGCGTCGGGCGACCCTGAAGCCCCGTCCCATCCGCCAGTACATGGAGAGCTATCCCGGGCGTCCCGAGCAGTGGCCTGGAGTCGCCATTGGTGCACCCCATGGGGATTGCGATATGGAAACCGGTGCCATTGTGAAACAAGTAAGCGAGACGTACGGTATTCCCGCCACCGCTGCTTACGGATATCGCCTCTCTTATCGCGGCATCTGGTGGGATGTCAACCGCCCGCTGATGAAGCTCCCCCGA
>JALXCH010000198.1 GCA_026991005.1 Calditrichia bacterium
TGATTGAGCTGTTGGGGAAGTTGAAATATTTAACCTCCTACGGCCAGAATGTACTGAACCACAGTCTGGAAGTCGCGCATCTTTGTGGAATTATGGCAGCGGAGCTGGGTCTGGATCCCCAGATTGCCAAACGAGCGGGTCTGTTGCACGACATCGGGAAGGCGATCGAGCGTCCCACAACTGCCAGCCACACGCAACTGGGTGCGGATTTGTTGAAGAAGTTTAACGAAAATCCGCTGGTAATCAATGCGGTGGAGGCGCATCACAACGAAGAAGCGGCTATTTCTCCGTACACCATTCTGGTGGCGGCTGCCGATGCCATATCCGGGAGTCGTCCCGGTGCCCGACGGGAATCGCTGGAAAGCTTCATCAAACGGATGGAAAATTTGGAGAATATCGCCAAATTGTTCGAAGGAGTGGAGAAAGCGCATGCGATTCAGGCGGGTCGGGAAGTGCGGGTGATTGTGGATTGCGCCAAAGTGGACGACAACCGGGCACGGGAGCTGGCACGCGAAATCGCTAAAAAAATTCAGGAAAAAACGGAATTCCCCGGCCAGATTAAAGTGACTGTGATCCGGGAATACCGGGCGTACGATTACGCCACATAATTCCAGATGGTGAGCGGTGTCGTTCCCTCACAACGGAATGCTGAGAGAGGAAAGGAAACAACAGGCAGTTTATGAATATTTTATTTATTGCGGATATTGTCGGCGAAGATGCCATTGAATTTATTCTGGATATTTTGCCCCGTATCCGGAATCGCTATAAAATTGATTTTGTGATTGCCAATGCCGAAAATGCGGACAAGGGAAAAGGAATTATTCCCCGGCAGGTGGAAAAGCTGAAAAACGGGGGTGTTCACTGCCTTACTTCCGGAAACCATATCTGGGAACCACGAAAAAAGGACGTTTTAATTAAATATGCGGGATATTTACTCCGTCCTCTGAACTATCCCGAGGGAAATATCGGGGTGGGTTCCACCATTGTGCAGGCTCCCAATGGAAAAAAGGTGGCGGTGCTGAATGTTCAGGGCCGCAGTTTTATGTATCCCATTAATTGTCCCTTTACCACGGCGCAGAAGGAAATCCGCCGCCTGCGTTCGGAGACCAATATCATTATTGTCGATTTCCATGCCGAAGCCACGGCAGAGAAGCAGGCCATGGGCTGGCATCTGGACGGCAAGGTGAGTGCGGTGATTGGTACCCATACCCATGTGCAAACAGCGGATGAACGCATCCTTCCTCGCGGAACGGCTTATATTACGGATGCGGGCATGTGCGGACCGTTTGATTCGGTCATTGGAATGGATATTCGCAAAGCAGTGGATCGCTTCATCCTGCAGACCCATATTTATTATGCCATTGCCAAAGAGAACATTCGCTTTAACGGAGTAGTGGTGCAAATAGATGAAACCAATGGAAAAGCGTCTGGAATTTTTCGGTTGAATTTCGATAAAAAGGAATTCTCGGCAGATGACGAAAATTATTGAGGGGAAAGCCATCGCTGCCCGGATCCGGCAGGAAATACGGGAGGAGATTGAAGCGTTAAAAACGGAAGATTCGCTTCCGGGGTTGGCGGTTGTTTTGGTGGGGGAAGATCCGGCTTCGCAGGTGTATGTGCGAATGAAAACGCGAGCTTGCCAGGAAGTGGGTATTCGTACGGAAACCCGGCGTCTTCCTGAACAGACCTCCCAGCAGGAGTTGCTTCGGGTAATCGATGATTTAAATCGGGATTCCCGGTATCATGGGATCCTGGTGCAGCTTCCCCTTCCTGCTCACATTAACACCCTCACGGTACTGGAAGCAGTAGCTCCGCAAAAAGATGTGGATTGTTTTCATCCGTATAATGTGGGACGTTTGATGATTGGTGAACCCATATTTCAGCCCGCAACTCCGGCGGGGATTCTGGAATTGTTGCGCCGGTCGGATATCGATCCTGCAGGAAAGCATGTGGTGGTATTGGGC
>JALXCH010000199.1 GCA_026991005.1 Calditrichia bacterium
TCCAGAATGCTGGCACCCCCTACCAACGCTACCCGGATATCGCTCCGTTTGGTTATCCCCCGTTTAATAAATTCTTTAATTAAATTGTTCACGGCTACATCTGCAAAATAACCCGGTAAGGATTGACCCCGTGAATTGCTAATTGCCGAATCGGGAAGAGCTACATGAGCCATTCCGATAAGTGGTTTGCTCCGGGCGATAAAAATCACCGCCACGCAAGAGCCTAATGCCATGGTTTTGATCTTTTCCCCGGGCCGATCGATGAACCCAATTCCGCCGATACCGATTATTTTTGTACTCATCAGTTCATTACCATAAGATATTCTTTAATAATGGCTGGAATCCGATCGATGGGAGCTAATTTTTCGGCACCGCCCCGTTTAAACGCCTCTTTGGGCATACCGAATACCACAGAGGTGCTTTCATCTTGCGCTACGGTACGGGCTCCTGCCTGACGCATTTCCACCATGGCATCAGCTCCATCGGCTCCCATCCCCGTCAACATAATACCAATTGCTTTTTTACCAACATTTCTGGCAACGGAACGGAATAAAACCTCCACCGAGGGACGGTGTCCGTTAACCAGATTGGTCTTTTCACAAATCACCCGATATTCCTTCCCGGAACGAATGACCCGCATGTGGAAGTCTCCCGGTGCAATGAGCACCAGACCGTTGCGAATAACATCTCCGGTTTGGGCTTCCTTTACCTGCATGGCAGCAAGTTCATTTAAGCGGTTAGCGTACATTTTGGTAAAACCGGCGGGCATGTGCTGTACCACCACGATTCCCGGTGCATCCGGGGGCAGGGGAGTAACCACTCGCTTTACCGCTTCCGTTCCCCCGGTGGAAGCACCAATGGCAATGATAATATCGCTGCGATTGGGAAAGGAAGTACAGGGACGTGCTTTGAAAGCCGAGATTCCGTTTTTATGCTTCCAGTGGCTGAGGTCCACACGAGCCGCCATTTTAACCTTACGCCGCAATTCGGCCAACATATGCAACAGTTCGGTTCCAGTAACTCCTTTGGGCTTTAAAACAAAATCTACTGCTCCGGCTGCCAGGGCATCCAGCGTAATTTTCGAACCCTGGTCTGTTAAGGCACTTACCATAACCACCGGAATGGGATATTGAGGTATGAGCTTTTTCAGAAACTTCAAGCCGTTCATGCGCGGCATCTCTACATCCAGAGTGAGGACATCCGGGTGAAGCTGCAGGATTTTATCCCGGGCTTCGAAGGGATCGGCGGCAGTTCCCACCACCTCAATCTCCGGATCAAAAGAGAGACCTCGGGTAAGAATATCGCGGGTGATTGCTGAATCATCCACAACTAACACACGAACCATTTAATCCTCCCTCACTTTCTGATAAATGGCCGGTTGCACGTAGCGAAAGTAGGGATTTTGCCTGCCCATACTTTCGGAGTGTCCCAAAAATAGGTAGCCTCCGGTAACCAGATTGCGACTGAATTTTTGCAGCAGTTCCATTCGCTCCTGGTGGTCGAAATAAATCATCACATTGCGGCAAAAAATGATGTGAAATCTATGTTTAAAGGGAAACTGTGGACGCATTAAATTTAACCGTCGGAAAAGCACCATTTTCTTTAACTCAGGAACCACCTCCCATTCATCCGAATTAATTTTGCGGAAATATTTATGGCGATAGTTTGCCGGAAGGTTCTCCAGCTCTTTTGAACTGTATCGTCCGGATTCAGCTTTCTTCAGTACCTGCCTGGAAATATCCGTACCCAGAATGCCTACAAATCCATTAATCGGATGGCGCAAGAGAAATTCTCGCAGAAAAATGGCGATGGTGTAGGTTTCCTCTCCGGAAGAACAACCCGCAGACCAGATGCGGATTTCCTTTTGGAACCGTGATTTCTGTAATTTTAAAAGTGCAGGGAGTGCCTGTTGTACCATGAAATGAAAATGTTCTTTTTCCCGGTAAAAGAACGTGTGATTGGTGGAAATATGATCTGCCAGCAGGCTAAGCGCCTGGCCCGATTTATCATTGAGGATGAATTGAAATAATTCCTGGTAATTGGAAAAACCGTATTCCCGTAACATTTTATACAAACGATTGTTCACCAGGGCTTTTTTCTGTTTCCCCAGCACAATACCGAAACGGGAATAGATTAATTCCTGCAATTTCTTAAAGTCCTTTTCTGCAATAGCATTCATAAAAATCGTGTTTTTATTGATACCATCAATTATAGCTAATATTTAAAAAATTTGAATGAACAAGATGTTTATACATAATTTTTCTAAATTATTCCAATTGAATAACAGAATTCTGTTCCGGAGTAAAAGATAAATTGTTGTCTGAGTTTTCACCTGTTTCCTGGGAGAGGATAAATTCATTGATCATGCGGTTTACCCATTCAGCATTATTTAAAAGCTCCTCTGTTGCCGATGCGCTTTCCTCGGCGCTGGCAGCATTGGATTGGGTTACTTCGTCAATCTGGGTAAGCGCTTCGCGAATTTCGTCCAGTCCCACCACCTGATCTTTCGAACCCGCAGCAATGTTGGTCACCAGTTCCGAAACCCGGGAGACATTATCAATAATCCCTTTTAATGCTTCAGCGGTTTTATGGGACATCTTCATCCCATTTTCTACTTTTTCCACAGTATCGATAATTAAATCAGTGGTTTCTCTGGCTGCCTGAGCACTGCGTTGTGCCAGGTTGCGCACTTCTTCCGCCACCACCGCGAATCCTTTCCCATGGGCGCCGGCGCGTGCAGCTTCTACCGCCGCATTCAACGCTAGCAAATTCGTCTGAAATGCAATCTCATCAATCACTTTAATAATCTGAGAAATTCTCTCAGAAGAATGGTTAATTTGCTCCATGGCCTGTAAAAGCTCTTTCATGCGCTCGTTCCCTTGCAGAGCTGAATTGCGCGAAGTATGAGCCAGCTTGTCTGCTTGTTTGGCATTTTCCGCATTTTTCCGCGATTGAGCATTAATTTCTGTAATAGAAGAAGAAATTTCTTCCATCGCACTGGCTTGCTGGGTCGCACCCTGAGAGACGGCTTGCGCGGAGTCCGAAACCTGACGAATCCCCTGTTTTATCTGCCCGTAAGCTTTCTTTATCTGCGACAGGGTGTGGTTTAATGAATCCAGAGTATTATTTAACACAACCTTGAAAGTATCGGGATCCCCTTTGTATTCACCTTTCATTCTGGCAGCTAAGTTACCTTCCGAAAGTTGCTGCAGCACCTCCATAGCTTCTTTCATGGGATACAACATTAAGTCCAAAGATCGGTTAAATCCTCGAATAATTACCTGATATTTTCCCTGAAATTTTGATTCGTCTCCCCGCACAGTTAAAATCCCTTCCTGCGTCGCTTCTGTAATATTGCTAATTTCGTCGATTAGATTCTCTAAATTGGATTTAATCTGGTGCACTTTCTGGTTAATTTGAGAGAGCTTTCCAGGAAGATTCTCTAAGTCCCGCGAAAAATCCCCTTCAGCATAATCTCCTAAAACATCCACTAAAGACATAATTATGGTAACATAAAATCCAATCAGGTCGTTAATCTGTTCGGCAATCTGGCTATATGTACCTTTAAATTTTTCGCTGAGGATTCGACATTCAAAATCCCCTTTTTTCTGGAGCTGGTACATTTCATTAATTTCCTGAATGAGTAACTGAAGGCTCCCTTTCATCTGCAACATCGCTTTCCCCAGTTCATCGTATTCGGAGGAAGGAGCAAAATCAATCTCCAAATTCCCTTCGGAAATTGCTTTAATAATGCGGGTTTTTTCCTGTAAGCTGCTTTTTAATTTAGTTAATGATTCGTAAGCGTGACCAATTTCATCTTCCCTTTCGGAAGTAATGCGGAAATCAAATTTTCCGATGGAAACTTCTTTAATGATGTTTATGATATGAGAAATATCTTTAAGTACAAAGCGCTGAATAAGGTAAATTACCAGAACAATGGTAAACAAAATTGTTATTAGAACCAGTATCGCGGCTACTTTTTGCTCACGGGCAATGGACTGCACAATTGGTTGCACGGAATAGCGGATACTCATAATAGCTAACGGGGTACCAAGTGCCACGTCGTGGCAGCTCAGGCAGCTTTCCTGCGCTAGAATCGGTTCCACCATACGAAATACCGTTTCTTTTCGAAAATTTTCCTGAAAAAATTTCCCTTTTTTAGTTATTAAAACTTCCTTTTCCACCTTATCCAGAGTCGAGGAGTTTTCCGAATCCGATAGCATCCCCGAAATAATACGCACATCGCTAATTCGTGGTAATTTTTGCAGAGTGTGAACCAATGGCGAAACATCCGTCACTCCTTCGTTCATGGAAAAGAGAATGGATTTGTGCAGAATCTGTCGAATTTCTTCGGCACTTTCTTTCGCATTAACCATTTCCTGGTTTTTACTGAGGTGGATCAGTAACACAAGCGATGTGATAAATATGGAGCCAATGGTTATACTCACAATAAGTGCGACCTTTTTTGAAATGGACATCTTTTTCATACTCAACCCCCAGATACGGTGTTTTGCCCCTTTGTTTGCCGTGTACTAAAATTCACCAAAATCATCATCATCCAGCAAAATCAACCGATCATCTCCTTCAATAAAATTGTCTTTCTTCATCTCTCCATTGCCGTTAGAACCGTTATGTTTCGCAGGTTGATTTTGCTTTTTTAATACTTCCCAAGTAAATCCGGGAGCATTTTCGATGCTATGCGGGAGTTTGGTGTGATGTTCGATTTTAAAGTAATTTAAAATTTTCTTAATTTCCTGAGCCTGGGCAAAAAGCTCCTCTGCGGCAGAAGCGCTTTCTTCGGCATTGGCGGCATTGTTCTGAGTTATTTTGTCTATCTGTTCCAGTGCTTGATTTATTTCGTTGATGCTGGTGACCTGGTTTTGTGAGGCAGTGTTAATTTCCTTTACTAGATCCGAAACTTGCGATATGCTTTGAATAATGTTTTTTAACGAAGAGGCCGTGACCTGAGCAATGCGTGTTCCATTATTCACCCGTTCTACCGTTCCTTCGATGAGTTCGGTAGTTTCTTTTGCCGCCCGGGCACTGCGCTGGGCTAAATTCCTCACTTCTTCGGCGACTACCGCAAATCCCTTTCCATGCACCCCGGCACGGGCTGCCTCTACCGCAGCATTTAATGCCAGCAAGTTGGTCTGGAAGGCAATTTCATCAATCACTTTTATGATTTTGGAAATCTTTTCGGATGATTGCTCAATTTCGTCAATAGCCTCAAGAAGGTCCTTCATCAGGGAATTCCCATCTTCCGCAGCATTGCGAGCTTCCATAGAGAGCGAGTTTGCCTTGTTAGCGTATTGAGAATTTTGTTCGGTTTGGGAAACAATTTCGGTCATGGACGAAGCAATCTCTTCCAAGGAACTGGCTTGCTCGGTGGCACCCTGGGAAACCGACTGGGCCGAATCGGCCACTTGCTGGGCACCAGCAATGAATTGATTAATTGCAAAGGACATCTGCCCCAGCGAATTGCCAATTCTTGCCAGGGTATGATTCAGGGTTTCTTTGAATTGAGCCGTTTCTCCCTGATATGTTCCGGTAATGCGCACAGTAAAATCACCTTGGGCTAGTTTTTCGAATACTTCCATGGCTTCTTTCAGGGGGGTGTGCATCGCTGTAATAAGTTGGTTAATTCCCTGAATAATTTCCTGATAGCGCCCTTTGAATTTGTGTACATCTCCCCGGCTGTCTAAATGACCCTGTTGCGCTTCCCGGGTTAACCGAAGTACTTCTTCTACCAGAAATTCCAGATTGGATTTTATCTGCAATACCTCTTTATTAATTACCGATAATCGCCCTGGGAAATTTCGCATTTCTTTTTTGAAGTTCCCATTCGCGTAATCCCGTAAGGTCTGGAGCATTTCCATCATGTTCTCCACATAAAACTCGGTAATTTCGTTTACCTGGTGGCAAACATCCCGGTAAACCCCCTGGAATTTTTTCTCGTCCAGTTGTGCCTGATATTCACCGGATTTGTGCGCATCGTACATTTCCCGGATAGACCTGGTAAGAGATTTCAGATTCATTTTCATATTAATCATGGCATTTCCCAAAACGTCATGTTCCGAGGCCAGATCGAGATGAACATCCAGGTTTCCGTTTGCTAGTTCGTTTACCAGGTTAAATTTATTGCGAAGGGCTTCAATCATCTTATTAAAAGCCGTGGCCAGTTCTCCAATTTCGTCAGAGCGTTTTATTTCCACCGTTTCCACGAGTTCTCCGTTGCCCAATTCCCGAGCGACATATTTTAACTTGCGAATGGGAACGGCAATATCGCGAGCCAGCAGGATAGAGAAAATAGAAAAAATGATGAGGGTAATAATGGCCCCCAACAACATAACCATTTGCGCTTTGTGAATAATCCAGGTTTTGTTTTTCAACGAGAGACCCAAGATCAATCTTCCGAATGTGTTTGATTCTCCTTTTATGGGAACATTAATCAGAACTTCCTCGGGATTTTCTAACACTCCCTCTTCGGGGATTTGAGGATTCAGGGAATATCCGTTTCTTCGAAAATGAAATATTTCCTCTCCCGAATTTCTTTGAACACTGACGTAGGTGAAATGGGGATTACTAACTACCGGAGAAAGGGTTGTTTTTACCGATTCTTCATCTTCGAATTCCATGGCGGTAACCAAACTCTGTGAGAGAATGTCTGCCATAATCTTTAAAGAGCTCGCTTCGTTTTTATTAATGGCATGCCCGAGGACAATTTGATTGATGAAGAGGTTAAAAAACAAAAGAATAATCACAATTCCTACTGTGCCTATTAGAATTTTAATTTTCAAGTTCAAAAATTTGGTACTCATGGGTCATCCTCTAATTTTGCTTTTGGTTGCGCGGAATTATTGAATCACTTCAGCAATTCCGGATTGTTCGACAAAATCGCGATTAAAATGGGCTTTTAATTGAGGATTATGCTTCAAATTGATAACAATTTTTGTTTTGTGATTTTCCATGGGAAGTACTCCCAGGAGTGCACCGGAATTGCTGTATTGAGCCGACGTTGTCACCAGGATAATGCCCTTTTCTTTCACTTTTTTAAGGATGTATAATCGTGTGGCATTTGCCTGAAAAATCCGGGAAGAAGGCAGAATTAACATCTGCTTCTCCGAAATTTCCTGAATGGCCTTGTTAATATCCACCAGAGAGCGAATCGGATGAATGATCGTTTTAATCTGATTTTGAGCAGATGCGCGTTCAATCTGGCTCTGGTCAGAAGTTAAAGCATCTTGTGCAATCAGTAAATGTACCTCTTTCGTTTCCGGAAAAACTTTTTTCACTGAATACAGGATTTGTAAATAAGTGGGGTTCATCCTTGCCAGTAAATGAACGGCCATTAATATGACGATTGCGATAAAGAGTGGAGTTTTTCTCATGATTCCTCCCTGAATAAAATGAATTCTCATTCTTATGTTTTCGAAACGGTTGACTGATTGTATAATTCCAGCTCTTCGCTGTACACCAGTTTGGGAATGTCCAGAATAATTTTAACTGAATTATTTAATTTTCCTAATCCCTGAATGAAAAGTATTTCTTTTTTCTTATGCATTTTAGGCGGAGGTTCAATACAGGTATTGGGAATGTCCAGCACCTCTCTAACGGAATCGACAATCAATCCGACCAGGGTGCCTTCAATGCGCACTACAATAATGCAGGTGCGGTCGTCGTAGGGACGTTCTTCCATCCCGAAGCGTAACCGTATGTCAATCACCGGAATAATTTTTCCGCGTAAATTTATGACGCCCTTAATAAAATCGGGCATTTCCGGAAGAGGGGTAATCTGCTGTATGCCAATAATTTCGATGACATATTCGATGGGAATGGCGTACTCTTCCTGGTTCAATCTGAACGTTAAAAATTTGCTCTCCTGGAGCAGATTCTCCTGAATGGTTTCCGGTGTCATGGTTTTATCCTGCATAACTGTACTCCTGTTTTGCCATCTCTTTTTCTGAAGCTTTCACCAGGCTGGCTATATCCAGAATCAGGCAAATTTCTCCGTTTCCCAGAATGGCGCAACCGGATACAGCTTCGATGTTCCCCAGATATTCTGGAATGGGCTTAATGACCAGTTGTTTCTGGCCAATTAACTCATCCGCAAAAACGCAAATGGCATTATTGGTGCTTTCCACAATAATAAGGATGCCTTCCGTGAGAGGTTTTTTCTCCAGGGTAATATTGTGAAATTCGTGAATTCGGACGACAGGATAGAGAGAGTTGCGAATGTGCACCACTTCCTCACCATCCATCATCTGGACGATTTGGTCTGGGCGAATGACCAGCGATTCCCGAATGTCCAGCATAGGGATGGCATAGAGCGAGTTGCCTACCCGGATGATCATTCCATCGATAATGGCGGTGGTGAGGGGAATGCGCAGGGTTACGGTGGTTCCTTTATCCTTCTCGCTGTGGATTTCCACCCTTCCCCTGATTTTTTCGATGTTGCGCACTACCACATCCATGCCCACGCCTCTCCCGGAAATATCCGTCACTTTATCTGCGGTGGAGAATCCCGGAAGAAAAATGAGACGCCACACCTCTTCATCACTTAAATCCGAATGTCGCGAGGGAAGCAGGTTCTTCTCCTGGGCTTTTTGCAGAATTTTTTCCCGATTCAGTCCGCGTCCATCATCGCTAATGCGAATTTGAATCTCTCGCCCCACCTGCTTTGCCTGCAAGGCAATGCGAGCCGTCTCCGGTTTCCCTTTGGCGCGGCGTTCCTCCAGGGGTTCAATACCGTGATCCACTGAATTACGAATGATGTGCACCAGCGGATCGGAAATGTGCTCGATAACCGAGCGGTCGATTTCCGTCTCCCCGCCAAAAATTTTTAACTCAATCTTCTTCCCGCTTTTCTTGCTTAAATCCCGTACCAGCCGGTTCATCTTACGGAATAATCCCTGGATGGGAATCATGCGCATGGAGGTGGCAATCTCCTGAAGCTCTCGAATATTTTTTTGCAAATGAAGCACCGCTTTTTCGAATCCCGGTAGGTCACGCCCCCTGAGTTCCGGATGTTGAGAAACCATGGACTCCGCAATTACAATCTCGCCCACCAGATCCATGAGGGCATTAAGTTTACTGACATCTACCCGAATCACTTCTTCCATTTTGTGTTTGGAGGCGGGGGATGAAGACTCTTTTTGAGAGGGTTGTGCCGGTTGCGCCGGAGGGGGCGTTTCCGCTTTCTCAACGGGTTTAGTTTGGGGGTGTGGTGCAGGTTCGGATTTTTGGGAAGGAGGGGCTTTTTCCTTCTCAGTATCCCGGCTCTTCCTCTCCATTCCCGGGGAGGCATCCGCTTCGGTACTCAATAAAAAATCCTCAATCATGCTGATGACGCCATCCACTCCCGGAATATTGCCTTTGCCTCCCTGGGCAATATCTTCAATGGCCATGCGAATAAAATCCAGAATGTCTGTAAGCAAGGAAAATTGCTCTGCATCGGGCTTCAATTCACCATTCCGAACCCGATCCAGAAATGTTTCTGCTTTATGGCAAATTTCATGAATATCATTGTATCCTAAGAATCCGGAGTTGCCTTTCAGGCTATGCATTAGGCGGAAAACATTATCCATTAATTCGCGATTTTCTAAATCCTTTTCCAGTTGCAATAGGGACTGTTCCAGTTCATCCAGCAGGTCGTTGGCATCCTGTAAAAATTGTTCCGCCATTTCTGCTACAAATGCTTCATCGAACAATTCTATATCCTGTTTGTCGCTGTCTTGGGGAGGTTGATCGGGTGTTGGGGTAGGGGGTGGAGCAAGGGATTGGGCAGAATGGGATTCACCTGAAACCATCTCCTGCAACTGAGCGATTAATTGATAGCCGGCTTCACTGTATTCTGCTTCAGAAAATGTATCGGCGAGATGATGGAGCAGATCCCGGAAAAAGTCACACAGTTTAAGTAAGATATCGATATGCCCGGATTGTAGGGAAACCTTCTGACGGCGAATATTGTCCAGCAATGTTTCGGCGTGATGGGTTAACTCGCTGGTTAGTTGCAATCCGATATAACTGGCACTCCCTTTCATGGAATGAAAGGTTCGAAAAATTTTATTAATAATTTCGGGATCCACCTCAGATAGCGAATCGGAATCTTCCTCCAATTCCAGGAGTAGAGGTTCAATCTCTTCAATCCCTTCCAGGCTTTCGGTGATGAAATCGTTGAATATTTCCCGGTCTTCTTCTGAGAGTTGAAGTAACCGTCCCTTTCCCTGGGCATCGTCCATGATAAATAAGCTCCATTTATCTGCACAACCGTTCTTTTTTCTACATTTTCGTACATTTTATTAAAAAACTTAACGGAGTGTTTTAATTTTAAGGTGAATTTTTTTATTATTGTAAAATAATTTTTTCTTCATCGAACAGAAAATTTTTCATTCTGAAAATATCAGATTTAAAAATTGGTTATCAGCATATTTTTGTTGTTTTACCAGCATTGAGTATCACCCATAAAAAAAAGTATTTTTACATTGATGGAATGTTTCCGGGGTTAGAGAATAAAGTGCTAAAATCTGGCATAAAAAAAGTTTGCGTTTTAACACAATGGAATTTTTTCTGTTGTTTAATTTTAAAGAAGGAATTTTTAAACATTAGAAGGTGCAAAATAATTTTTACATATTTGCATATAGTAATGAGGCCTGTTATATTTTGTTTCGTCTTTGCGTGGTGATTTGCGGCATATTGCAGCCACGTTAAAGAAGTCGCTAAAAAGCCAATAAATTGGTTAAACAATTGGTTCCCCCTGGCTTTTTGGCAGGGGTTTTTTATTAATAAGGAGGAATGTTTTATGAAAGGAAATTTTTTGTTTACGTCCGAATCGGTTTCCCAGGGGCATCCGGATAAAGTGGCCGATACTATTTCCGATGCCATTGTCGATGAAATTTTTAAGCTTGAGGGCGATGTTCGGTTTAATCGCGCAGCGGTGGAAACGCTGGTTACCACCAACACCACCATACTGGCAGGGGAAGTGAAGATTCCCGAGGGTGCGGAAATTGATTATGAGAAGATTGCCCGGGAGACCATTCGTGAGATTGGTTATTCCATACCCGAATTAAAATTTGATGATCAGTGCGAGGTCATCAGTAAAATACATAATCAGTCTCCGGAAATTGCTCGGGGAGTGGATACTGGTGGTGCGGGAGACCAGGGCATGATGTTTGGATTTGCCATTACCGAAACGCCACAGTACATGCCCCTGCCCATTGTGATGGCTCACGAAATTGTACGCGGAATGGACGAGGCGCGAAAAAACGGAACGATTCCCTATTTGCGCCCCGATGGAAAATCGCAAGTCACCGTGCGCTACGAGGGCTGGCGTCCCGCAGCCATTGAAAAAATTGTGGTAGCGGTTCCCCATCATCCGGATGTGAAACGCGAGGATGTGGCAGAAGAGGTGTTTCAAAAAATTGTCCAACCGGTGCTGGATAAGTACGGGAAACCGTTCACCCGAAATGAAGCAACCTACATCGTGAACGGTACCGGTATCTGGACGGTGGGCGGGCCGTATTCGGATACCGGACTCACTGGCCGAAAAATTATTGTGGATACTTATGGTGGTATGGGGCGCCACGGCGGAGGATGCTTCTCGGGAAAAGATCCTTCCAAAGTAGATCGCTCTGCCAGCTATGCGGCTCGCTATGTGGCAAAGAATCTGGTAGCCGCCGGAGTTGCCGAAAAACTGGAGGTGCAAATTGCTTACGTGATTGGGCACGCCCAGCCGGTTTCGATTATGGTGGATACCTTCCGCACCGGGAAGCTTTCTGAAGAACGCATCATCGAGATTATTCAAAAAGTATTTGACCTGTCGCCCACTGGCATTATCGAAACACTGGATTTGTTGAAACCGCGCTACAAAGCCACAGCCGCTTACGGGCATTTTGGGCGCGAAGACGAAGATTTTACCTGGGAGAAACTGGATAAGGTTGCGGAAATTCAAAATTTAATGTAACCTCCGTTTTAATCAGGAGACGGTTTACAGAAAAAATGCAAACGAGAATGAAAAATTTCTGGGTTCTTATAGCTATTCTGTTCTGGACGCTGCTAATGGCAGAATCTCCCCAAAAATGCACTGTGGAAGCGCTGATGCAATTAAAAGCTCCCTGGGCTTTTGATGTTTCTGGAGATGGAGAATGGTTCGTTTTTAGCATCCGCACACCCGATTTTACAGAAAGCCGCTGGCAATATCATTTGTGGCTTGCCGGGAAACAGGAAAAACCCCCTCGCCAGCTTACTTACTCTTCTGCCCGAGACTATTCGCCCCGGTTCTCTCTGGATGGGCAGTTTATTCTTTTCCTCTCATCCCGCCCTTCTCATTCTCCCCAAGGGGAGGAGGTAAAAGGTGTTCTTCAAATCTGGGCATTACCGCTGCGGGGTGGGGAAGCACGTCAGATTAGTTCGCTGGAAAATGGTGTGCAGTTTTTTGAGCTATCCCCCGGGGGAAAAGTCCTTTACGCGATAAGCGATGAGAATCTGCCGGAAGAGGTGAAACAGAAAAACGAGCGCCTGAAAAAACTAAAGTTTGACGGGGAAGTAAAGGATAGCGTCAAAGTCAATAAAGTGCTCTGGCAGATCCGCTGGCAGAATGGAGATGCCCGGCGCATTGCGGTGCTGGATCCCGGCGTGGAGGAAATTACCGTGGCACCGGATAATCAGTGGGTGGTGTACCAGACGAACTACACCGGTGATTTCAACGACGAACAAAAATACGATTTGTGGGCAGTCAATGTACTGAACGGGGAGAAGGTGCAATTAACCGGCTTTCCGGGGCCGGAGATTCATCCCGCAGTTTCCCCGGATGGTCGGTGGCTAGCGTACATCAAACAGACCACACCGGATGTTGAATTTGCCGAAACGGATCTGGCGCGAATGCCTTTTACCCCCGGACACGCCAATAGCGATACGGTAAATTTAACGCGGGATTTTAACCGATCGGTGCTGGATTTTCAGTGGCATTCCAATAGCCGAGATTTCTATTTGAGGGTAGCCGATGGTACCGAGACCAAATTGTACCGTTTTCGGCCAGAGAAAAAGGAACGGCGCTATGAATGGCTTACTCGGGAAGGAGGAAATGTCCTGGATTTCCATGTGCTGCCGAAGGGTAAACTTTATTATCTGTGGGAAAATGCCACGCACCTGCCGGAAGTTGTTCAATTCCATAAGAAAAAAGCCCGGGTGCTCACGGATTTCTCCCGACAACTGGATTCACTGGATTTGGGAATTCAGAAAGTTTACAAATGGAAAAGTGTAGATGGGAAAGAAATCGAGGGCTTGCTTTTTCTACCGTCCCGTTTTGATTCTACCCGAAAATATCCGCTTATTCTCACCGTGCATGGTGGACCCTATGGGCGGTTTCGCCAGGCGGTGCGCCAGGCGTATTACACCCAGGTGTACACCTCGGATGGATATGTAGTGCTGGCACCCAATCCCCGGGGAAGCAGTGGCTACGACGATGCCTTTGGTAAAGCCATCTGGTACAAGCACGGGGGGCACATGGGAGGCATCGACTATCAGGATATTATGGCAGGTGTGGATGCGTTAATAGCGGAAGGTTTTGTGGATGAAAACCGCATGGGAGTAATTGGCGGCAGTTACGGTGGTTACCTGACAAACTGGATTATTACTCAGACCAATCGCTTTGCCGCCGCCGTTTCGCAGTTTGGTATCTTCAGCTTGTTTACCGATTGGAGTAACTCCTGGCAACCGTTGTGGGAAAAGATGTACCTGGGAATTTACTACTGGGAACAACCCATCGGGCCCGAACATCCCTATGTAAAATATTCCCCGGCTTTTTACGTCACCAACATTCACACACCGGTGCTGATTCTGCACGGAGAACACGACCGCTACACCAATTTGGCTAATTCTCAGGAAATGTATAAGGCGCTGAAAACACTGGGTAGAGAGGTAAAGTTTGTCGTTTATCCCCGGGAAGGGCATGGGCTGGGACGAGAACCCAATCATCGGCGGGATGTGGTGCATCGCTCTAAAAAATGGTTCGACCATTATCTTAAGGGAAAGTAATGCCGGTTCTCGTTGGGATGTTATTCGTTCCGTAAATACCCGGATGGCACTTTTTAAACAACGGAGCGCAAATGCAAGCGCGTTGCGCTCGTTTTTTACCGGGAGTTAATCAGACAAAACGCAACAATAGAGATTCTTCGCTCCGCTGGCGCTCCACTCAGAATGACTGGGGGATTATATTTGGTGGTTTTCCAAAGGATCAATATCTGACTGTGTCTTCTGTGGTTTTAATTAAACTGCGCATCCAGAAACGGAACATCCCATCCACCCCGTCCCATCCGGGACGGGTAACTTTTGGTGTGGGGATTCGTTCCCACAAATGAATTTGTGGGCTAGGTACAGGCCGTCCCTTGCGGGACAGCTGTTTCGGTGTTTTACCTTCCCCCTGAATTCATGGAATCCTTGGTATTTTCTGGCAAAAGACATCTCACGATCCGGTTAAAATGTACGGTAATATTATTCGTTGTGTACGTTGCGCCCGCTGCGGTTAATTTTTTTGCGTTTAAACATTAAAAAACCTTTGCGCCCTTCGCGCCCACATTGCGCTCTTTGCGGTTAAATAAGATTAACCGCAGAGAACGCGAAGAATTCGCAAAGGACGCAATGAAAAAAAAATTCTAAATAACAAATCTCAAATAACAAATTCCAAAAAATAATCAAAATCAGAAATATTTTTCGTTGCGTACGTTACGCCCGCTGCGGTTAATTTTTTTGCGTTTAAACATTAAAAAGCCTTTGCGCCCTTCGCGCCTGCGTTGCGCACTTTGCGGTTAAATAAAATCAATCATATATTTAGAGATTCTTCGCTCCGCTGGCGCTCCGCTCAGAATGACTGGGGGAGTATCTTCTGTGTCTCCTGTGGTTTTAAATAAACTGCGTATCCAGAAAAGAAAAATCCCGTTATTATTCCCACATTTTCAAATTTTAATTAAGGTTTGATAAAACCTTCCGAAAATGACTAAAAGAAAGTTAGAGTAATACTCGAAGTTTGAACTGAACAGGGATGTGCTATGGATGGCAATCACAGGAATGGATACCTGAAGGTACGGGAAGTATGTGAATTGGTCGGGATTTCCCCCCACACACTGCGCTACTGGGAAAAAAAATTCTCTGAGTACCTGAATCCGCATCGCAGTCCCGGTGGGCACCGCCTGTACGATGACCACAATCTTCGCAGACTGCTCGAAATTAAACATCTTCTAAAAGATCAATATTTTAGTATTAAAGGAGTTAAACTTTACTTCCAGAAGCATCAACAGGGGAGGGGGTTGCGGTGATTGCGGTACAAGCATCAACCCGTGCGGTGGGATATACCAGTGCGGAATATGCCCGGGCTTTTACAGAGTGGGGAGAACCACTCTATTTACCCCATGCCGGCGGTTACCTGTTAAAAAGGCCCATTCCGGAAACAGAGTTTTACGATGCAACCAATTGCTATCCGTTGTTAAGCTGTAACCGCTGGTCACGGTTGGCCGATGATTTAGAGGAATTAGCCCGGGAACTGATCTCACTGGTGGTGGTAACCGACCCTTTTGCAGAGTTTAACTATCCGCAAATGCTTTCCCTATTTCGGGATGTTTTCCGGCCGTTTAAATATCACTACATCATCGATTTAAGTGCTTTTACCTGGCAAACGCTGCGTTCGCACCATCGACGCAATGTGCGAAAAGCGTCTCGTGCCGTGGAGGTCGAACGCTGCAACCTTCCGGAAATTTACCTCTCGGACTGGAAAGCCCTGTACGCCAATCTGATTCAGCGCCACCATATTCGGGGAATTGCGGCATTCTCCGAGGCCTCCTTCGAGCAGCAATTCCGGGTTCCGGGATTGCATGTGTTCCGGGCGGTACGGGAAGAGCGCACCGTAGGAATGATTTTGTGGATAGTGCACCACCAGGTGGGCTACTACCACCTGGCAGCCTATAGCGAGGAAGGATACCACCATCGAGCCTCCTATGCGCTGTTCTGGAATTCCATCCGCTATTTTCAGCAGTTGGGATTGGAATATCTCAATCTGGGAGGTGTTCCCGGAACGAAAGATAATCCCAATTCCGGGCTGGCGCGGTTTAAACGAGGCTGGGCGACCGACACCCGCCTATCTTATCTGGCAGGAATCATCTTCCAGAGGGAGGTGTACCACAAATTATTGAAACAAAAAGGAGTAAACGATAATGGATTTTTCCCGGCATACCGAAGTGCTAAATTCGCCTGAACAAACCACTATGGAGAGCGGACGAACCGCAGGATATCAGCGAAATGAAAAGCTGGAACACATTTTAAAGGAACTCAATACCCTGCTTCATCGGGCAGAAGCGGAAACGGTACAGCAGTTCCATCGTCCCCAATACCCGGTTTTGCTGGTGGTGGGCGGGCCGCGTACCGGCTCCACAGTGATGATGCAATGGATTGCCCGTCTGGGTGTGTTTGCTTACCCCACCAATCTGCTTTCCCGCTTTTACGGTGCTCCCTATATCGGTGCCAAAATTCAGCTCATGCTAACGCACCCGGATTACAACTACAAGGATGAAATTCTGGATTTTAGTGGGGATTTTGCTTACGAATCGGATCTGGGGAAAACCCGGGGTGCGCTGGCTCCCAATGACTTCTGGTATTTCTGGCGACGATTTATTCCCAATCGGGAGCCGCGGTATCTGGAACCGGAAGAACTCCACCAGATTGACATGACTAATTTTCTGAAAGAATTAGCCGCACTGGAACATGTGTTCCAGCAACCCTGGGCTATGAAAGGGATGATTCTGGAGCAGAACCTCTCTTTTCTTCATCAGGCGTGCCCGTGTTTTCTTTTTCTGGAAATTACCCGCCATCCTTTCTACAACATCCAGTCGTTGCTGGAATCCCGGGAAAAATTCTTCGGAACCCGGAATCGCTGGTATTCCATTAAACCTCGAGAATACGCCTGGTTAAAGGATTTACCGGATCCCATCATGCAGGTTGCGGGGCAGGTGTATTACAAGAATGAAGCCCTGCGCCGGGAGATGGAGCAGGTGGATGCGGTTCACCGCTTGCAAATCCGTTACGAAGATTTTTGCGCGCATCCGGAGCAGGTGTATCATGCGCTGCGAGAGAAAATGGCACAACTGGGTTTTACCATGCCAGCGGAATATCGGGGACCACAGCAGTTCCCATCGGCGAATAAAGTGCGTTTAATCCCGGTCGAGGTTGAGCAAATCATCGAAGCCTATTACCACTTTTCGGGGGAGAGGATTGAACCATGAAAAAGTTTAGTCTGGATCAACTGGCGATACTGGGAGGGGAACCGGCCTTCCCGCGAAAACTGCACGTTGGCTACCCTAATCTGGGTAACCGCCAGCGCTTTCTGGAGCGGGTAAACCAGATTCTGGATACTCGCCGATTTACCAACAACGGGCCGTTTGTGCGGGAACTGGAAGAACGGATTGCTCGCATGATTGGTGTGCGGCATTGCATTGCCATGGCTAACGGAACCATTGCGCTGGAAATTACCATTCGGGCGCTGGGGTTGGAAGGCGAAGTCATTCTCCCTTCCCTTACCTTCGTGGCAACCGCTCACGCACTGCAGTGGCAGCAAATTACCCCCGTCTTTTGTGATGTAAATCCCCGGGATTACACCATCGATCCCCGGCGGGTGGAGGAACTGATTACTCCCCGAACTTCGGGCATCATTGGCGTGCACCTGTGGGCACATCCCTGTCAGGTGGAAGCTTTGCAAGAGATTGCCAATCGCAGGGGTTTGAAATTGCTCTTTGATGCGGCTCACGCCTTTGCCTGTACCCACAACGGGCAGATGGTGGGAAATTTTGGCGATGCCGAGGTGTTTAGCTTCCATGCCACCAAATTCTTCAGCACCTTCGAAGGCGGTGCGGTGGTGACCAATGACGATGAGTTGGCCGAGAAAATTCGCCTGATGCGTAATTTCGGATTTGCCGGGAAGGATAATGTCATTTACATCGGAACCAATGGAAAAATGAACGAAATGGCCGCTGCCATGGGACTTACTTCCCTGGAAAGTCTGGATGAATTTGTGGAGAAAAATTACCGCAATTACCTGTACTACAAGAAAGCCCTAAACGATATTCCGGGATTACACCTGCTGCAGTACGATGAAGCCGAACGTTCCAATTATCAGTACATTGTGGTGGAAGTAGATCCGGCGGTTACCGGCATTTCCCGCAATTTACTGGTCAATATCCTGGAAGCCGAAAACGTGCTGGCGCGCCGCTACTTCTATCCCGGCGCCCACCGGATGGAGCCCTACCGTTCCTATTTCCCCCATGCTGGATTGTTGCTTCCCAACACAGAACGCATAGTGGAGCGGGTGATGACACTGCCCACCGGTGCCGGAGTAAACGAGCAGGATATTGAAGAGATTGCCCGAATTATTCGCTTAAGCATTGACCATGCCGAGGAATTGCAGAAACGTTTAAAAGGAATGGTGCCCATTCAAACGGCGGCTCGGAAAGCCCGGACGCTCCCCAATTCCGTTTTCGAAAATTCTATTGAAGAGGAGGTTGCATAAATGAAGCATTTGCAGTTACGAAAAGAACTGGTTCAGGAAAAATGGCGAATTCATGGATATGGTGATGAAGGTAGCGAATTTGTATTCCACTGGCAGGGTGGTGTGCCGCTGCGGGATGGAAGTGTGGAAGAGGTGGAAGTGTTGTTTCCGCTGGAGGAATTAAGCCGTGCCCAACGAATGCTGCTCCTGCGGGAAATTCGACGGGTGCTGGTTCCCGGAGGGCAGTTTCGGGCTGCGGATGCGGATTTCCCGGAACTGAAAGAAATGGCGCCTTTTGCCGGATTGTACCCGGTAGAGGATGCCGGGAGGGACGGCAAGCCGCTCCGTGGCGCCTTCGCGAAGCGGGAAAAAAGTAACGAAAAAACCCCGCTGGTGAGCATACTGATTGCTGCCTACAAGGCACGGTATTTTGAGGAAACCCTGCGCAGTGCCCTGAACCAGACTTATCCCAACATCGAGGTGGTGGTGTGTGATGATTCCCCGGATGAAAAGATTGCGGAAATTGTGCAGCAGTTTGCAGGGGACAAACGGTTGCGCTACTACCGAAATCCGGAGAATCTGGGAGCAAGAAAGAACTACCTGCAATGCTTCGAAAAGGCACGGGGGGAATACATCAAATTTTTGAATGATGATGACATGCTGCATCCCCGGTGTGTGGAGCGCATGGCCCATTATTTAACCGAGCTTCCGGATGTGACTTTGGTAACCTCCTACCGCCTGCTGATTGACGAGTGGGGGCGTCCCTTACCAGACCAGCCGTTTAACCGTCCCATTGTTCCCGAAGACCGCCTGATTTATGGTACTTCGCTGGCCAATGCCATGCTCAGCAAGCGCATCAACTTTATTGGGGAGCCCACCACGGTGATGTTTCGCAAGCGGGATTTGATGGGAACACAGCCACACATTTTTAGCTACAATGGGCATCCGGCGCTGGCGAACGGGGATGTAACAATGTGGACGAATTTGCTGGGGCGGGGCGAAGCGGTGTACTTGCGGGAGGCGCACAGTTTTTTCCGCCAGCATGGGGAACAGGTGCAGCAACAAAGCAATTTTAAGGAGCGGGGCGACAAAGCCTGGGAGGTGATTGCCCGGGATGCCCGGGAAATGGGATTTTTGCAGGAGGAAGAGGAAGAAGCCTACGACCGTATTGTAACGCGGCCTATTCCGGAAGCGGTTCGTCTTCCACAACTGTCAGCACCCAGGAAACGGTTGGAAAAAACACCCGCTACAATACCTGGAGAGGTAATTAATCCAGATTCGAATATTGTTGTATCCATTGTTATTCCGGTATTTAACCAGGTAGAATACACCCACCGCTGTCTGGAGAGCATCTGGCAAAATACCGATGACTCCATCCCTTATGAAATTATTGTGGTGGATAATGCCTCCACCGATGGAACGGAGGAGTTATTGCAATCTGTACAGGCGCAGCATCCCCATTTACGTGTGGTGCGGAATAGGGAAAATCTGGGATTCTCCCGGGCCTGTAATCAGGGAGCGGAAGTTGCTCGGGGGCAGTATCTCCTTTTCCTGAATAACGATACCGAACCGCAGCCCGGCTGGCTCCCGGCGCTGCTGGAACCGTTCCGGGAGAAGAATGTGGGAGTGGTGGGAGCAAAACTGTTGTATCCGGATGGAACCGTTCAACATGCAGGCATCGAAATGCTGACTGCACCCAGAGCTACCTATCTGGATGGATATGGTGCGACTCTGGTGCTTCCGGAGCAACCCTACCGTTTTGTTGCAGAGGATGACGAACGGGTCAACCGAAAGCGGGAGCTGGATATGGTAACCGGCGCCTGTTTGATGATGCCTGCTGCCCTGTTCCGAAAGGTGGCAGGATTTGACCCGGCTTACCGGAACGGCGGCGAAGATATTGATTTATGCCTCAAGGTGCGCGCCGAAGGCTACCGGGTAGTGTACCAGCCGGAGGCGGTGGTGATTCATTACGAAGGGCGAACGGTCAGCCGTTTCGACTATGTGAAGGAAAATACCGAGCGATTTTTCCAGCACTGGGGCTGGACGTTCAATGATGACTGGCGATTTGAACCGGATTTTCTGCCTTTGAAGAAATTAAGTCACCCGGCTACGCGGCAAGAATTTCTGGAGGACGCTTCCCGGAAAATTACCCACGCTCCTCAGGAGTTTAACAAATTGCGCCATGAGGTTAAACTGCTCCGCGAGAAAAAGCAAACCGGGAAAATCAGGGAGTTGTTTCAGCAGTTCTTGCGAAAATATCCCACCTATGTCGTTTCCCATAATGAATTTGGGGTATTTTATCTGCAGCAGAACGATCTGCCTCGGGCACTGCACCATCTTCAGATTGCCCATTATCTGGAGCCGGAAAATATCGTGATTATGGAAAATCTGGCGGAAGTATATCGTTTAATCGGACTTCCGGGGTATGCAAGAGTAATTTTTCAAACCATTCTACAACTGGAACCCGATCGCTTATCCGCTATTCTTTCTCTTGGCAAAATTTATATGGAGCAAAAAAACTGGAAAGCGGCTTTAACCGTTCTCAACAAAGCGCAACATCTGGCTCCTAAAAATGAAAAAATTCATAACTGGATTTCTGAAATTAAACAACACCTCAAAGCGAGAAGTTTAAGTAGTAGAAGACCAGATGCTTTAACTGGAGACGGTAATAACCGAGTTCGAGAAGCTGCCTGTCCTTTCTGTGGCTCTCCCAAAGCGACTCCTTACAGGTCCCTTTCCTATATTGTGCGCTGCCATCAGTGCGGAACTATTTATTCGCTCACTCGGATAAATTCCGGGGAGATACACAAAGGGTATGACGATAATGGTGAAGAAAATTATCATCGGCAGCTTCCACACAATGGTGAAGAAATTGAACAAGGTTCTTTGAAGCGCCGGGAATTTCTGGAAGAAATATTAGAATTTATCAGGCCCGAAGGGAAAATTCTGGATGTAGGATGTGGCTGGGGTGCTTTTTTGGATAATGCCCGGAAAAAAGGATTTGACCCGGTAGGAATTGAAATTGCCCCGGATGCTGTGAAGTTTGCCAACCGGCAAATAAAAATTCCCGTGTATTCAGATTCCTTCGAAACACTGGATTGGGAACCGGAAAGCGTGTCGGTAGTTACCATGTTTCAATTGTTATCTCGTTTTCCGGAGCCTCGAAAAATTCTGCGAAAAGTATATGCTTTGATTAAACCGGGTGGAATATTTTGTGGAACCGTACCTAATATTGATTCTTTCCTTTTTGAGCATGTTAGAGACGAATGGAAATGGTTCGATTCTAATTTTTACTATATTTATTTTACTCCGGAGGTGTTAAAAGCGCGATTGGAGGAAGCCGGTTTTGTGGTGGAGCGGATGTACACTACTGCTGGAGATATGGGCGAAGAGTCGGTGCGGAAGCGAATTCAGGACATTTTTGGCACGGAAACGGGAGATTTTAGCGAAGAGATCAAGCGCTATCTGGAAGAAAATGGCTATGGGGAGGAAATCCGCTTCTTTGCCCGGAAACCGGAGACTCTTTCCCGTGCCGAGGAAGATAAGAGTGCAAGTACCCGGTCTGTGAAGGAAACGGGTGCGGTGGCAGGAAGCGCTATTTCGCCGACACCTGCAGCCACGCTTTTAAGGAATGTATCCCGGCATTCAGGGAAAAAGGTGGATGTGTCCATCATTATTCCGCTGTACAATCAGGTCGAATACACCCGCAAGTGTCTGAAAGCCATTTACCAGAACACCTGTGCGGATATTTCCTTCGAAATCATTTTTGTGGACAATGCTTCCCATGACGAGACGCCGCAATTTTTAGAGGAAGCGGCTGCTCGCTATCCCAATGTGCGTT
>JALXCH010000200.1 GCA_026991005.1 Calditrichia bacterium
TCCAGACATGTATGGGAATTGTCCGGAAAACACTGGGCAAAATAAATGTAAACGGTTCCTTGATGGTAACTCCAGAAGTCAGCCTGGCGAATGTTCCGATAAATCACCTCGGAAATTTTCTCGGAAAACGGAGAAATATCTCCCTCTTTCCCATCAATAAGCTGGAACCGAACCTGAACAATAGTCGAGAATTGGTTGGTGCGAATCCCTCGTTGAAATTCCTGCCGCAAAAAGCGCGCGAAGTAAAACGGTTCCAGAAAATTGGGATAGCGCGAAAATTTCGTTAGCACGTTCGCCATCATCTTCATCCACACCTTTTAAAATTTTTCGTAAATCTTTGTCGGAACGTAAAATTTGCGTCGATTTAGTACCACACCCAGCACATCCGCTCCGTAAAACTTCAACTGCTCCACCGCCTTCTTAGCCAGAGAAGCCCGCGTACTCTGAGCATCAATCACCAGCAGAAAATTCCGAAAGATTTTAATTAGAGGAATACTCTCCGAATGATTAAGTACCGGTGGTGTATCCACCAGAATGACATCAAACTTTTGCGAAAGGGATTGCACAAGCTGCAAAAAGCGGGTCGAGGCAAAGGCATCCTCGTACTGTAAACTTCCTTTTCCCAGAGGAATTAGGAATAAGTTGTTCCCCGGTACCCGAACAAATAATTGATTCACTTTTATTTGCCCTTTCAGGAACTCGCTCAACCCCCGGTTTTCGGCAATATTGAAGAAACGATGCAGTGCGGGACGGGTGACGTTGGTGTCCATTACCAGAATTCGCTTACCGCTTAACAGACTCAGATCACCGGGTACAGAAACCAGCGATTTCGCCCAGACGTAGGATAGGGTGGCCACAATGGAACTCACCCCCACTCCCGAACGCGGGGCAGTGAAAGCAAATATTTTCTTTCCGGATTCGCTACGAATGGTAGCCAGATTTTCTTTCAGAATGTAGAAATCGCGCAGGAGGGTGGAGTTGCGAATTAAAGCAGGTAGCTGAGGAGCAGGAATCTCCGGTTCTGGCACAGCCGCGGAGTAAGATTTCGGATCTTGCTGTTGGCTCGCCAGTGCTTTTTCTTTCTTCAGTATGTGATAATATTGTGCCATTAAATTATTCCACCCTTTAGAATAATCCCAAAAGTTTTATAATATAAAAAGAAACTATATTAATCCCAATAAGGGCAGCAAAAAAAATGAGTAAAAATAGCCAGATTTTCCATTTTTTTTGCGATATTTGCGGAATTTCCAGTATTTCGGACACAGCGGAAGCGCTTTTTTCTTCCTCTGGAGGCTGAGTTCCCGTAACCGGCATGGGAATCACATCCCGCAGCACTTCGTCAATAATGGGCACATCCACCTTCTTTTTGTTCTGACTAAAGGCTAATGCCAGAGCATTGGAGCACACTACATTAATTAACCGGGGCGTTCCGCGGGAAAAGGTGTAAATTTTCTGAATTGCCTGGGGAGTAAATAATGTTCCTTTATTTAAACCCGCTCGTTTTAAACGGTGCATAATATAGCTCTGGGTCTCCGAAAAAGAAAGTGGTCTTAATTCGTACTGAATGTAAACCCGTTGTTTTAATGCCCGTAACCTGGGCATATTCAGTAAATCCCATAATTCCGGCTGACCCACCAGCACCACCTGAAGCAGCTTCTGGGTATTGGTTTCCAGATTGGTTAACAGGCGCACCTCTTCCAGTTGCTCCACCCCCAGATCGTGCGCTTCGTCGATAATTACCACCAGATTAATTCCGTAAAAAGAATTCTGCAGGATAAAATCGTACAGCAGGTTGAGGATGCCGTCTTTCGTCAGCTTGTTGTAATCGGCTTTAATTCCGAAATCCCGGCAGATATTTTGCAGCAAATTTTTAGAAGTAATTTTGGTGTTCACAATAAGGGAAATTTTCTGATTGGGTGGAGAACTCTGCAAATACGCCCGAATTACCGTGGTTTT
>JALXCH010000201.1 GCA_026991005.1 Calditrichia bacterium
CGCATTCTTCGGGAGTGCGGGGGAGGAAAGTCCGAACTCCGCAGGGCAGGGTGCCCGGAGAAAATCCGGGGGCATCGGGACGAAAGTCCCGGTGTACGGAAAGTGTCACAGAAACCATACCGCCCCGCACCTATTTCCAAACAGGAAATCCGTAACACTGGTACAATGATTCGAGATATTTTGTTTTATCCAGCCAATTCCTTCCTGTTGGGAAATAGGTGCGGGGTAAGGGTGAAAAGGCGGGGTAAGAGCCCACCGGTCGGTGCGGTAACGCCCGAGCCGGACAAACCCCACCCGGAGCAAGGCCAAATAGGGGAGCGCTTGAGGGTGGCCCGCCCGATGCTCCCGGGTAGGCCGCATAAGATAAATGACCGTCCATCCCGCACCTATTTCCAAACAGGAAATCCGTAACACTGCTACAATGATTCGAGATATTTTGTTTTATCCAGCCAATTCCTTCCTGTTGGGAAATAGGTGCGGGGTGACAGAATTCGGCTTATCGACCCGCACCGCATAAGCCATTTTTTATTTTGCCCGGTAACTTTACCCGCCATCCTGCGATCTAATGAACAACAAAAACGGAAGGATTACCACCATGCCCGCACGAAGTAAAGTGGAAGTGAAAGGTCTGGAAGCCCGATTTTACGATTTGTTAATGAATCTGATTACTCTGGGGAGATACGAAGGATTTATCCGCCAGGCCATTGCCGATTTAAACCTTCGGGAAGATGATGTGGTGATGGACCTGGGAGCGGGTACCGGTAAAAATGCCGAGCTGATGTTTCGCCATCTCGGGCCCCGGGGTAAAGTGTACGCCCTGGAAATCGGGAAAGAGATGCTGGAACAACTGCAACAACGGCAACAAAACGAACCCCGTCTGCACATCATAAATCAGCGCATCGACGAACCCTTCCGGCTCCCCGAACCGGCCACAGTCGCTTTCATTTCTTTTGTTTTGCACGGTTTCGAGCAGGAAGATCGGGTTAAAATCATCGAAAACGTTCGCCATAATCTGAGCAAAGGAGGCCGATTCTGCATTCTGGATTACAACCAGTTTTCCGTGGACGAGTCCCCCTGGTATGTCCGTTTTGCCATCCGCAAAGTGGAGTGCGAGCTGGCAGAAGATTTCATCAACCGGGATTGGCCCACCATTTTACGAGATCAGGGTTTTGAATTCGATGGTGAAACGACCTATTTCCGCAATTACGTCCGACTGCTTTGCACACGAATCAAACGAATAGGTGTTTAACCACGAATCACACGAATGAACACGAATAAAAAATAACGCCATAATTACGTTTGGAAAGAATCTGCCAAATCGTTTAGGATTTGTTATTTGGTATTTGTTTTTTTGGGATTTGTTATTTTGTTATTTTGTTATTTGGGATTTGTTATTTGTTATTTGGTATTATCCATTTTCAGCTCCATTATTTTGATTCGAACAAAATACCTTCCGTGCAATGCAATTAAGATTCTTCGCTACGCTGGGCTGCGCTTAGAATAACAGGGAACGAGCAAGGGAGTTCCTCTCATTCGGAAAAACTGCCAGGGCTTTCCTGCCCCGTCCTTTTACCAGTAACCACCGGCACTCACATTCTCGCTAATATTTAAATCGAAAAAAATTTGTTCAATGTAACAAAGTTACAAAAAAATGTGCCACACCCTCATTATATTAAATCTGGTATGTGTACTTATTTGTATAAATAAATCGACCTGATTTACAAAAACCAGAAAGGTTGTCCCATTTTATTCAGCGAAATAAATTTCAAAATAATGGTGGCAAACTAAAAAATGTGTTCTAACAAAGTTAAGCCATCTGCACATGTTCTGTCCAGATTCACAAACTGGAGAAATAAATTAAAGGAGGAACATCACATGAAATTCATAAATGTTTTATTGCTAATTGCCGGATTATTTTTATTGAATAATTGTTCCAAAGACACCCCTCTGGAACAACAACCCAACCCCGGGATTAAATTGAGTCATTTTAGCGAAATCCAGCAACAGGTTCTCACCCCTCTCTGCGCCAGTTCCGGATGCCACAGTGGGGGAAGTCCGAAAGCGGGATTGAATTTGCAAGCTGGTAAGGCATATTCTGCGCTGGTGAATGTACCCAGCAGCCAGAATCCGGGGATGTTGCGAGTAAAACCGGGAGACGCAGACCACAGCCATCTGATTGATAAACACACCGGAAATGGAACCGCTCAAATTCCCCTGGGAGGAACTCCTCTCTCCAGCGCCACAATCGATTCCATTAAAAATGGATTAATGAAGGCACCCAGAATAACTAATCCGGAGTAAGACCATGAGACTTCACATTTTGCTTCTATTAATAATGGGTTGGTTGGTTACATCGTTATTCAGCACCGAGTTCCAGGTGGCTACTCACCAGAAGAATCAGGTCAAATTCATTCTGGCGAATAATAAATTTTTCAAAAGCGCTCAATTTCTGGCGGGTACGGATATTCCTGCCCAGAATAACAACTGGCGATTGGGAGTTCAGATTATCCGACTTCTTAAATGCCATCAGGGTAGTTAAATGACTTCAAATATGGAGAAGACCGGAACGAAATGCTTTTAGATGGAAAATTTCACTGCTATGGGGGGACCAATTTTTCCGAAAAAACGATTGGGTTTGTCAGGATCCGGGATAACTGATTATCCCGGGTATACTAAAAAAACCACAGTTCATTAATTAATCTTATTATATGCACTGAAATACTAAATAAAAAAGGAGGTCGTCATGAAACATAATGTGGGAAAAGCAGACCGCATTCTGAGGATTATCGTGGGAATTGTGATCCTGGGATCAGGATTTTATTTTCACAGCTGGTGGGGGCTCATTGGAATTATTCCTCTGTTTACGGCATTTTTAAACTGGTGTCCGCTGTACAGCCTTTTGGGCATCAACACCTGTAAATTAAAATAGATTTTTTTCTGGTTTATCCGGGATATAAATTTAAATCCTTCCCTGCCTTTCCTGCGAAGGGGAAGCAGTAATAATGATTTAGTTTCACTAAAAAAAGGAGTAGTATTATGAGACCCCATTTTTCATATACTATATTGATCTTGCTATTGTTTTTATTTGCCATCGGGCTCCAGGCGCGCTCGTTTCGGGTAAATCAAATACCCAACGGTTCGGTTTTTTCCTGTGCTAACTGTCATGTAACTCCGGGCGGGCCACGGAACAATTTCGGCAAGCTGGTGGAGAGGCAATTTCTTACTGCGCCAGGTGCTTCGGGGAATGTGGAATGGAATGCCTTCCTGGCCAGCCTGGATGCCGATAATGACGGTGTTTCCAACGGAGAGGAACTCCAGGATCCCTACGGACTGTGGTCGATGGGTAACCCCAATCCCGGAAACGCTTCCCTGGTTAGTGCTCCAGGAGATGCCAGCGATACGCCCTTTTTTAAACTCACCCTTAATTTTAACGGGATGTCTCCGCATCTGGGCGAAAAGCTGGAAATCCGGGTAATCGACAAAGCCACGGGAAAAGAAGTAGGGCGAAAAGATGTTTCCTCCATATCCTCTGCAAATTTCAGCGTCGATTTGCACATGCTGCTTGCCGGGCATAGCTATTGGGTGGATTTTTATGCCGACCACAACGGAAACGGAATATACGATGCCCCTCCCACCGACCATGCCTGGCGGCTGGAGGTGGATTCTGTTTCCGGCGATGTAACACTGGATTTCACCCACAATCTCAATTTTGTGGATATCGATTGGCGCTATCTGCTTACTGTGAATTTGCTGGGTATGAGTCCCCATGTGGGGCAACTGTTCGAATTACGGGTGCTTGATTTAACCGACACCCTGGAAATGGGTCGCACGCGGGTGGAGTTTATTCCTGCGGCAGATTTTACCGTCTCTTTGCCCGGAGTGCAATTGGGTCACGATTACCAGGTGGATTTCTACGCCGATTTCAATGGAAATTTCCTCAATGATCCTCCGCCTACCGACCATGCCTGGCAGTTTTATTTTAACAGCACTACCGGCGACGTGGTGCAGGATTTCACCCATAACACCAACTTTACCACCGTGGATTGGGATTACTTATTTACCATGAACTTACTGGAAATGACGCCTCATTTAGGGGAACTGTTCGAACTTCGGGTGGTGGACGAAGCCACCGGTAATGAAGTGGGGCGGGTGCGCATCGATAGCGTACTTTTCAGCAATTTTACGGTGTTTATACCTGGCATTCAGCCGGGTGGGAACTATCGCGCCGATTTTTACGCCGACCACAACGGAAATGGGGTGTACGATCCACCGCCCACTGACCACGCCTGGCGGGTGCAATTTACCGACAATACCGGAAATGTGGTGGAGAACTTCACCCACAACACCAATTTCACCAATATTAACTGGCCCACGGCAATTGTGCTGAACCCTCTACCCGAAATTCCCTCGCAATTTGCTCTTTTGCAAAACTACCCCAATCCGTTCAATCCTACAACCAGCATTCGTTTCGAAATTCCCCACGCCACCCACGTTACGCTGGATGTGTACAACACCCTGGGGCAACGGGTGGCAACTCTGGTAAATCAGCAAATGGCTGCGGGGACGTACGAAGTTAATTGGGATGGGCGGAATAGCGAAGGGCAACTCTTAAGTTCAGGCGTGTACATCTATCGGATGAAAGCAGGGAATTTTCAGCAGATAAGACGCATGCTGCTCATGAAGTGAAAAGAATATTCCCGGTTATTCCAGGTAAAAGGGCAGGTCGAACGATCTGCCCTTTTTGCGCTTACAGAGGTAAATCATCTGCATCCTTTCTGGTGCGGTCTGCGGGAATATAGGGAATAAGCCCCTGCTCATAAGCCTGTACCTGAATCTCCCGGGGCATTCTCCGGATGTCCACCACAATGCCATCCACTTCCAGAAACCACACCAGGGGATTATCATCCAGACTGCTTTCTAGCGACCATTCCGGGACCATCGGGAACATGTGGAACATTTTCCGGATTTCCCGGGCTTTTGTTTCTCCGGTGCGTCGATTTACGCCGAAAGCCCGGCACAGGTCATCCGGTCTCACATGGGGCATCATCTCGGGGTCGAACAAAAAATTTACGGTACCCAGTGCGTACATGATAGCACAAGCCCAGATTTCCGGCTTACCCCGCAAAATGGGAGACGGTCGTTTACGGGCCAGTTTCCCCAACAGTTTGCGTCCCAGTTCCAGGTACTCTTCGTTCAGCAGTTCCCCGCACACTTTCTCAATCTGTGCTAAAATTTCCTGGTAGCGGGGTTGAACTTGCCGGGGAATCCTCTCCTTCTTCCCTTGGGATTTCATAGTTTGTCTCTCCGTACCTCTGGTTAATCTAAAATGAAAATTTGACCGGTTAAATCCATTTTAAATGAAGTAAATATCCTGAACCTATAGCAACCGGTATTTTAAAGGAACCTTGTTTAAAACTGCAACGAGAAAATAGTAGATGTACAGCGATTTCAATTTTAGAACCTTTGTTCATTTGCCCTTTTGCTGTTTCTCATCCAGGTATTTTTCTCACATCAGACTCATACCTGCTGAAAAATGACAGGTTTTGTCCCCCAGGTGTCAAGTAGTCGTTTAAAATCCAAAACCTATTTTTTGAAAAAAAGAGAAAAACCAACCTGCAAGTTACCGGAATCAGCCCCATTTTCAGCTACATGTTAACATAAATTTTTAAAACATTCAATCCTGCATTTTCGAAGAAAGAATTGCTAAGGGATGCATTCACATGGAAATCAGAATAAAGCCGGTTCATTATTTAACCGTCTGGTGCGGGAAGGCCGGGTGAAAGCATCCATTGTCATCGGGCGCGACCATCTGGATTCCGGCTCGGTGGCGTCTCCCAATCGCGAAACGGAAGCCATGAAGGACGGCTCCGATGCCATCGCCGATTGGCCTCTTCTGAATTTTGCAGTCAATGCGGTGAGTGGAGCCTCCTGGGTCAGCTTTCATCATGGCGGTGGGGTAGGTATCGGTTATTCTCTGCATGGCGGTCAGGTGATTGTGGCGGATGTAACGGAGATGATGGAAGTGCACCTGAAACGGGTGCTGACCAACGACCCGGGTCTGGGTTTGATGCGCCATGCCGATGCCGGTTACGAAAAAACCATCCGTTTTGCCCGGGAGCAAGGAGTGAAAATCCACATACTGAAATAATTAATTTTGAATTTTGACCTGAATCCGTGAGATTTTTGTGAAAAACGAACATTTTTAACGATTTTTCTGCTTTGATTAAGAATTCATTGATGATGCGAGTTTTAATTATGCTGAAATTTTCTTTTTTATATTAGAAATGTATATTATTGTAAATTAATTTATATTATTAACTTAATTTTTGGTAAATGGGCATACTTCTCCCATTATATCCAATTTTTAATTTTTACTCTTGTCAAGAGTAAGCTTGCAAATATGCTAAAGCCCATTTGTTCCCGCGAAATATCCTTAAAAATATCTCACGACTTCGCTTGAAATAATAAGCACCCATGTACATCAAATTCTGTAATACCGTTCTTATTCTCAAGCGAATACCTCGTCTGCCAGGTGCCTTACCACTCTTTAAGACTCGCTGACCCAATATCCGCAATAAATTAAATCCTATCATTCCCATTAACATTATCAACTCATTCGCATAAAATTTTCCCGAAGGCAACCTCTCCATATCTAAATCACTCTTAAATTCACTATGATACTGCTCACTGGTTCCATGTACATGATATAATTGCTCCACCTCCTCGGAACTCACATCCAATTTAACCCAATAGGTCTCCACTGAAATCAACGGTTCCAGAAGATATTGACCATACTTATCAATTCTCTCTTCTGTAGCAACAACCG
>JALXCH010000202.1 GCA_026991005.1 Calditrichia bacterium
TCCGGGAAATGGTTACAGCAAACAGATCTAAATTTCTTCGCGGCAGCGGTTGAAAGCGGTCGAATTGATGGGTTACCACGGACTTCTGATCGTACTGACGGATTAAATCCAGCCGGGCTGCCAGGTGCGCGATGGCCTTTTCTCCATCCAACTGCACTTCCAGATAACTAACATCGGTGGATATTTGGTATTCGGGATTGTATTTCCACACCTCAGTACCTGCCCGACGGAAAAGGTGTGCGTTCTGAATTTCCATTTCCACAAAACGGGTAAACGCTTCCCGGGGAGACACCGCCCACTGGTGATAGACATAGTACAAGAGTTCTTTCTCTCCCGTTCGCAGGGCAATTTTGTGCTTGTTGTACTGCGGAGAAATCCGCGCCGGGAGAATCACGCAAAATTTGTCCCGGAACCTCTCCGGAATGGGCTCTGTACTCTTTGGGAGAATCTCCGGTGGTTCAATAAGATAATATTTGTGTTCGATAGTTTTCCGGCTGCATCCCAGCAACAAAAGAACAACACTTATTCCTGCAAAAATGGTTCGCCAGTACATTTATTTCTCCAGTTTCTTATCCGGGATATCTCCGGGTCTGACTCCGCGAATTAAAATCGAGGGATCCTCACTTAACATCTGAGTGACCTGATTCAGGTATTCCAGGCTGCTACGCAGTTCTTTCATACTTTCGTTGAAGGTCTGGCTCCCCTGCCCCAGATCGTGCTCCACCTGAATAAGAATATTGTTGGTGCGCTCTACCACCAGAGCCAGTTGCTTCACCAGATCCACCAATCGTGCCTTTTTAATTTCTTCAGAAATAGCCCGGGCATTCACGATAATATCTTTTAGCGTATCACTTACAATCAGGCGATTAATTTCCTCTGCGGATTGTTTCATCGCAGCGGTCATACTATCCAGCTGGGCAGTGATGCGAGCACTTCGTTTCAACGTTGCCGCCAGATACTGGCTGTTGTCGGAAAGGAGCTGATTCAACCGGGAAAAAGTTGCGGTGGCGTTTTCCACCAGCTGGTAAATTTTTTCCATCTTTTCTGGTTGAGTTACCTGATTCAGGTTGTTTAACAATCGTTCCAGTTTTTCGGAAATAACCTCTGCCTTGCCGGTAATTTGCATGGTCATAGAGGTTCCTGCCCGGATGAACTGCCCCGGCTTCAAGAGCGGTGCCTGATTACTGCCTCCATGGATTTCAATCATTTTTAAGCCGGTAATCCCAATGCTGGCAATATCCGCACGCGCATCCTGTTTTATGGGCGTCCCTTTATCCAGCGAAACTTCCACAATGATGCGATTCACATTTTTGGGATCGATACGAATATCGGAAATGCTTCCCACTGTAATTCCCAGATATTTAACCGGACTCCCCACTTCCAGGCCGCTCACGGACACATTCTCGTAAGCAATGTAATATTTATCTGTTTTCTTGAATAAATGGCGGCTGGTAACCACAGCAAGTAACACCAGCAGGGAAAGCGAAGAGATGATTAAAAACAATCCAAATCGAAATTTTTGGGTATGTACTTGCATTTAAACAGAAGTCTTCTTTAGTGGGAAACAGCGTTAAGAATCGATTGACGCACGGCTTCGATACCTATTTCGAAAACCGTCTCGGAATTAACCAGCACCTCACCCCGGGAAAGGGAAAACACGATATCCCCATCGTAAGCGGTGTGCGAAGGTACCACGGCCCGGGCAATTCCCAGATGCGCTCGATCTGCCATTAAATGAAGCTGCAATTTAGTTAATCGGGCATTGGTCATCAGCACGGTAAGGATGGTGTTCTGCCCCAATCCCACATCCGGTGGTTCCCAGCGCAGGGTGGGATTCCCCTGAGCCAGAAAACGCCCGTCTTTTTGTGCACCGGCAATAATGTTTCCCTGTCCGTCCACCACATCTCCCACGGGATTCACTACCGACAATGCTTCCACCTGAACAT
>JALXCH010000203.1 GCA_026991005.1 Calditrichia bacterium
GTTAATAATTTAAGGAGGCTACTTTGGCTCGTATAGTTGGTGTCGATTTACCCAAAAACAAACCCATTGGCATTGCTCTGACCTACATCTTTGGTATCGGGCGGAGTACGGCGTTGAAGATTTGTAATGATACTGGTGTGGATCCCATGATTCGGACGCGGGATTTGACCGATGACATGATTCGTGCCATTCGGACCAATATTCAGCAGAACTACAAAGTGGAAGGTGCGCTGAAGTCCGAGATTAACATGAACATTAAGCGGTTAATCGATATTAACTGCTATCGTGGAATTCGCCATAAATTAGGATTACCTGTTCGCGGTCAGCGGACGCGCACCAATGCGCGCACTCGTAAAGGACGCCGTCGTCCGGTAGCGAAGAAGAAATAAACATAAGTTAATGTAAGGAGGTATCCCTTGGCACGTCGATCTCGTGTTAGCAAGAAGAAAAAAGAACAGGTGGATGCTCTGGGCGTTGCCCATATCAAAGCCACGTTTAACAATACGATTGTGACTTTAACCGATACAAAGGGAAATGTTATTTCCTGGGCGTCGGCAGGGAAGGTCGGATTTAAAGGAGCGCGTAAAAACACCCCGTTTGCGGCGCAGTTGGCGGCAGAAACGGCTGCTAAAGAAGCCATGGATCTGGGGTTGCGTCAGGTGTCGGTGGAAGTTAAAGGTCCGGGTGCCGGACGCGAAGCCGCGATTCGCTCCCTACAGGCTGCTGGCCTGCAAATTATTAGCATTAAGGACGTAACGCCTATTCCTCATAACGGCTGTCGTCCGCCCAAAAAACGAAGAGTGTAATTAAAAGGAATGGAGAAAGACGTTAATGGCACGTTATACAGGTTCCGTATGTAAACTTTGCCGTCGCGAAGGCGAAAAATTGTATTTGAAGGGAGCCCGGTGCATGTCGGCAAAATGCTCGTTCGAGAAACGCTCCTACCCGCCGGGGCAGCATGGGGTTTCGCAGCGAATTAAACTTTCGGAGTACGGTATTCAGTTGCGGGAAAAGCAGAAAGTAAAACGCATTTACGGTGTGCTGGAAGCGCAGTTTAAAAATTACTATGTGAAGGCAACCCGGCAAAAAGGTGTGAGCGGCGAAAACCTGCTCAAAATTCTGGAAAGTCGGCTGGACAATGTGGTGTACCGTCTGGGTTTCGCGCCTTCGCGTAAAGCGGCCCGGCAGTTAGTGCTCCATCGCCATTTTATGGTGAATGGTCGGGTAGTCAACATCCCTTCCTACCTGGTTCGACCGGGCGATGTGATTTCGGTGCGCGAAAAAAGCCGTAAGCTGGCGATTATTCACGAAGCCATGAAGCGGGTGAAAGATGAAACGATGCTACCCTGGTTGCGTCTGGATAAGGCGCAGATGAAAGGAGAATTCCTGGATGTACCGCAACGGGAAGATATTCCTATTAACGTCCAGGAAAACCTCATCATCGAGCTTTATTCTAAATAAATTAAATTATTTAAAGAAACAAGATATGGAGATATATGAACTGGGGAAATTTAATTATGCCTGAAAGGGTGGAGCTGGATGAATCCAGTTACTCCGCCAATTTTGGACGTTTTATCGTTCAACCTTTAGAGAGGGGTTTCGGTACCACGCTGGGCAATGCCCTGAGGCGTGTGCTACTGTCCAGTATTCAGGGCGCGGCAATTACTGCCATTCGCATCGATGGTGTGCAGCATGAATTTTCCACCATCCCAGGGGTAAAGGAAGATGTGGTGGAAATGATCCTGAACCTCAAAGAAGTCCGGATTAAACTTTTAAATAAACGGCCGGATAAAGTGAATTTGCACCTGAAAGGTCCTGGCGAATTTAAAGCCGGAGATATTGGTGCCAATACGGCAGATTTCGAAATTTTGAATCCGGATTTGCACATTGCCACCCTGAACGAAGATGCCGATTTCGATATGGAAATTCGCATCGGTAAAGGGC
>JALXCH010000204.1 GCA_026991005.1 Calditrichia bacterium
AAATCTCTCCGTTTACCATATGTGAGAGCTTCTGCAGGACAATTTTCTACGCACGCAGGTTGTTCACCTTCCTGAAGTCGGCTCCAACACATAATACATTTTTTAATATCCGGATTGGGTTTATCATCCTCAAACTGGGGAATTCCAAACGGACAGGAAACCATACATGCCCGGCACCCCATGCATCGGTCTTCATGCCAGATTACAGGCCCTTCCGGGGTCTTTTCCATGGCGTTGGTGGGGCAGGCGGACACACAGGCGGGTTGGTTGCAATGCATACATTGGCGTTTAACAGTGATGTCTCCTTTCTCGGTTTCGAATCCGTTGACCACCGTAAATTGAGTAGGACTGGGTTTCCGGTGGACTTTGAAAATATCCACATCAAAATCCGGTTCGGGAAGACCATTAACTTCAGCACACACTTCTTCGCATGTCTGGCAACCAATGCACCGGGTGGTATCTACTAAAATTCCCACAAATTCTTTTGGATCCTTCTTATCTTCCGCGTGGAGCGGAGTGTTTTTGGTTAATAGTGTAGTACTGGCTACACCCACTGTCTTAAGGAAATCTCTTCGGTCCATAAGTTCGTATCCTCTTTTTTTGACTGAACGATATTACGGTTAAATGGTGTTTAACCCGGTTATGAAAGAATATTGTTGTTGAATTCTTCCCAGGTGCGAGCATCAAAATTAGCAAGGATGCCCACAGGTAATTCTCCTCCATCGGCCATCGTAATCCCCAGTTGATGCTGTACATCCCGGCTCATTAGGAAGCTGGTAATTTGCTGGAATTTCTCTTTCAACCAATCCCGAGATTTTTCTGCCACGAACCAGTGGGGAATTTCTTGCGACACATTAACAGGTTTCAGGGCATATAACCATGTTCTGGATAAATCGATTCCTGTGGCATCGTAAAAATCCGGATTAATACTGATAATAGTACCGGAGATTGGAGATTTGATCTGTAATTCCTTCCCGTTGTCATACAGAGTGATGATCGGATCTCCTTTTTTGATTTTTTCTCCCACTTCGCGAGTTTTGATGGCATCCGGCTCTCCGGTAAGACCAACCAACAATGGTTGAATACCAATCAGAATGTTTCCATTATCCAGCATTTTACTCCAGGTAAAGGTGGGTTGGAGAAATACTCCTTGAGGAAGCATATTGAGAATGCGGTTCAAAGAAAGGCCTGTTTGCTTCTGCTTAACAGCCTGTTTTACCTGTCGGCGCTGAAGATAATAATGATCAATCAGCAGACCGACGATGATGGTGAGCAGAACCATGATTAACGTTAACATTTTTTTCTCCTTCAATTTAATTATTCGTAACAAAATTCACTTATTTCGCTAATATATAATTCAAAAGTCGTACCAGGAAATATGGATGGATTTGTATCTTATTGATAATTATGTAATAAGAAGTGTTGTTATGGGAATTAGGAGTATTGCGCATTTTGGGGCAAACGTTGAATATTTTAACGGTTTTGAGGGGTGTTTCCTTGAGAAGTGTAGTAATTTAAATAATAATGGGAAATTATCGCTGTTAAAATATTCAACAGTATTTGTTGAGATGTTTTACAGGTGAGGGTTGTGCAAGTGGGTTGTCAAGGAAAATAAACTGACTATTGCGAATATCCATTTTCTCAGTTAAATTTGGGCTGGTTTTTAGGATGCCTCCGTAGCTCAATTGGTAGAGCAGCGGACTCTTAATCCGTTGGTTCGGGGTTCGAGTCCCTGCGGGGGCACTCAGCAATCAGGCGTAAAAATGGGTGTTCCCCCCACCCGCGAGCCTGATTGTGGCAGGGGAGGGCGTTTGAGCCTGACAGGAGTTCCCCCTTCCCCGGTGGAACCGGGGATAAACCTCTGTCTGGCGAGTCCGCCTCTGTTGGTTTGGCCTCCGACGGACGGGAAACAACCGGTAGTCGGAGGCTATGCTTTTTT
>JALXCH010000205.1 GCA_026991005.1 Calditrichia bacterium
GTAATATGTTTTGAATGAATTCCTTCCAATTGCACCATTTTACGTTGTTTCATAAAACATTCCCAATCACTTCACATGACCTGTATCGTGGTTGAGGCAAACCCCGGCGAGGTAAACCTCAATGAGGTTAAACCTCAACGGAAATTAAAACACAAATTCCAGCCCAAAATAAACCGTTCTCCGCAACGCAAAATTATTATTGTTGCGGGAATCCCAGTAAGTGGAAGAGCGGGTGTAGTAGCTGGCCGTACCCGGATTGGTGGGAGAGCCGGTGCGCGTATAGCCGGTGAGCACATTTTTGCGGTCGAAAAGGTTTTTCACTTCCACAAAGAAACGGAATTGGTGGTGGAGGAAAGGCCATACTTTGGTGGCGCGCAAATCAAACCGATGGGAAGCAGGCCAGCGCGCAGAGTACGGTTTCACAATCACACCCCCGGGAATGGTGGGCGTGTAGGGCAAACCGCTCTCTCCGTAATAAATGAGGGTGAAGTAAAGATTCTCCAGCCAGTACACTCCCAGAAAATGGGGCCCTCTCTTCCGGGGCACATTGTACTGAAAGCTTCCGCGAAAGACATGGGTTTGATCCCAGGGCGCACGGGTTTCCTGCTTGGGCAAATCCTCTTCGGTGGCACCGTACCAGTAGCCATCCCAGGAGGTGGGAAGCAATACTTTCGCCGAAGAAAGGGTGTAGTTAATTTCGAATCCCCAATTGCCCACCATACGGCGCTTAATATTCACATCCACACCGCGTGCCGAACCAAAATTGTTATTCACAAACACAGCATAGGTAAAGGGGTTGTCCCGCCCGGGATCGGAATAGGCCGGCACCACCACCGACCCCACCTGATTGGTGGTTTCCTTGGACCAGAGGTTGATTTTTATGCCCAGGGAATTGCCCACCTGCTGCTGCAGACCAATCTCGTACTGCACGGCTTTTTCCGGCTGCAGATTGGGATTCCCGATAATGTTGCCGCGAATGATGCTCACCTCCCGATTATCTCCGGAAGCCCGGTACAAATCCCGGTAATTGGGATTCTGGTAAAAATGCCCAAAATTGAAAAACAGCACACTGGTGGCAGTTAGCGGGTAAGCTAGTCCCACGCGGGGACTGATGTTAAGCTTGGGCTTCACCTTCACCATGGGATTAAATTCCACAGTATCCGAACTGCCGACTTGTTTCCCCAGCGGATCGAAAGGGTTCGGCCAGAATTCCCCACCGGAATCCAGATAATCCAGCCGCACTCCCAGATTGATGATGAGCTTGTCGTACTCGGATTTCAACTGGGCGTACAGGGCGCCTTCTTTGGGGACGCGGTGGTAAATGGTGGGGAAGGGATCCACCTCAGAGATATTTTGATAGGAATGGTAGTGCAAATCGATGTAATTAAACTGGGCACCGGTTTCGATTTTGTGCAAAGGATGAAACTGGCTGGTGAGGTCGAAGCGGAATTCGTAATTGGTGCTGTTGTCCCCGGAATACCAGCGGTTGTCTGCCTTCAGATAGAAGGCGTTCTCGAAGGGATCGCGCACCGCCAGAGTGCTGGCATACGGAATGTATTCTTCCGGCTGTTTCAAATTGTCGGGTGGCGGCTCGAAAATGTTCCACCAGCTGGCGTATTTTTGCTCGTAATCCCGGAGAATCCGGATGCGGCGTCTTTCGTAAAAGCGGGAGATGCGCAAATCGTAAAAGGTGGTTTTCGAAAGCGTATGGTTGATGGTGAGTGTTTGTTTGTTACTACCCAGAATTTGCACATTTTGCCCGCGCATGTTGTAATCGTAATAAGCGTTGAAGTTGTTGTACTGCCGGTAGCGCTGGTCGTAGAGGGCACTAAAGCGAATTTTCAGCACCGGAGAGGCATGCAGGGTCAATTTCCCGAAGAAATTGTAGTAATTATTCCAGCCCAATCCCACCCAGCCGCGGTAGATGTCCACCGG
>JALXCH010000206.1 GCA_026991005.1 Calditrichia bacterium
CTCTTTTATCGGATTTCTGATTCTGGGACGCTTTCCGGCGGTGCGCCAGATTATGGAACCGCAGGAATACGGCAATCTGTTTGTGATTCAAATCCATGAGGAGGAAGGCAAATGACAGCGAAAACCATGAATCCTGTTCGTCTTGTGATTTTAATCCTGCTGGTTACCGCGCTGGTACTGGTGGTGGATTTACTGTTTCTGGATGGCACGGATGGCACCTTTTTACTCACCCTTTCTTTTTGGACGGCATTGAGCCAGGGGGCGGTGGCACTGGTAGCGGCAGCGGAAGTCGCCCGCGGTAAATGGATTGCCCCCATCCGCCGGGAACTGCTTTCCTTCTACCCCCTGATTCTGGTGGCAGCCATCATGTTTGCTTTTATGGGAGTGAAATTGGAAATGTATCCCTGGGTCGGTGAGCATCACCGCTGGCTGAAACCTTCATTTTTCATGTGGAGAAATGTGGTAGTGTTGTTCCTTTCCTATCGAACCGCCCATTATTATGCCCGTGCTACGTTGAAGAACGAATCTTCCCGGGGAAAATGGGCTGTGGTTTACCTCTTCCTGTTCATCCTCTCCCAGAACCTGATTGCTTTCGACTGGATTATGTCTCTGGAATTTCCCTGGATTAGTACCCTGTTTGGGGGCATCTTTTTTATGGAATCCTTTTACATGGGCATTGCCGTAGCGGCGCTGGTGGCGGTGCGGCTTTTGCCGGAAAAGGAGGGCACAAAGAAAGTGCTGCGGGATGCAGCCACGTTTCTGTTCGGGTTCGCACTGGCCTGGGCCGGTTTGTTCTATGCCCAGTATCTGGTAATCTGGTACGGAAATTTACCGGAGGAAACCTCGTTCCTCCTGGAGCGGATGCACCTTGTTCCCTACCGGGAAATGTTCTGGGGTGTGCTGGTGCTCCTGTTTGTCGTGCCCTTTGTAGTTCTGGTGAGCCGGAAAGCCAAGCAATCCGCGGCAGTGGTTTCGCTGATGGCGGCGCTGGTGCTCCTGGGTGTTCTGGTAGAGCGCATTGTGTACATTGCCCCGGTAGTTCCCATTACCTTCTGGGCGGCACTGGTCAGTTTCCTTTTATTGGGATACCTGACCTGGATGTTGTTCCGGCAGCGGGCGGTATTTTTGCCGGAAGAAAAAATGTAGCAGCAGAAGCTCCGGCGCTACACGCCCATGGCTTCGGCCACCAGCAGGGCGATATCCCGGTTTTCCATCTCATCGGTGCGATTGGTTTCGTTAATTCCGTCGTTAATCATGGTGGCGCAGAAGGGGCAAGCCGTGCTGACCACATCGGGCTGGAGCTGTGCCGCCTCTTCAACCCGCTGATGGTTCACTTTAGGCTGGGCTTCTTCCATCCACATCCGGCCCCCACCGGCGCCGCAGCAGAAACCGTTTTCGCGGCTACGGGGCATCTCTTTCAGGGAGATTTCGGGGATGGAGAGCAGCACCTCCCGGGGAGCATCGTAAATGCCGTTGTAGCGCCCCAGATAGCAGGAGTCGTGGTAAGTCACCGTCTTCCGGATGGGATGCTGCAGCGTTATTTTCCCTTCCTTAATTAGTTCCTGTAGTAACTGGGTATGGTGCACCACCTGATAATTCCCGCCAAATTGTGGGTACTCGTGCTGTAACGTGTTCATACAATGGGGGCAGATGGTCAGGATTTTCTGGAAGCGGTACTGGTTGATTGTTTCCACATTTTGTTCTGCCAGAATCTGGAACAGGTACTCGTTGCCCAGGCGCCGGGCGGAATCGCCGGTGCAGGTTTCTTCGGCGCCCAGAATGGCGTACGACACACCCGCCGCATTGAGAATACGCACCATCGCCTGCGCGACCTTCTGGCTGCGGGCGTCGTACGCTCCGGCACATCCCACCCAGAAGAGGTATTCCGCTTCCCGAACATCGCGCATGCGTGGCACCTCCAGACCTTCCGTCCATTTCTCCCGATCCTCCGGAGAAATTCCCCAGGGATTTCCGTTGGTTTCCAGATTCTTGAAGGTGGTAATTACTTCGTTGGGGAAACGGCTCTCTTCCAGCACCAGATGACGCCGCATCTCAATAATTTTGGGAATGTGCTCCACGTACACCGGGCAGGCTTCCATACAGGCGCGGCAGGTGGTGCAAGACCACAACACATCGTCGGCAATGGTCTCGCCCACCATGGCGGGAATGCCTTCTGGAGCTTCGCCTTCCGCCGTTTGCGCCACCACCGGTGCAGCCACTTCCATGTAGTGCTTCAGGTTCTGAATTAAATCCATGGGGGAGAGGGGCTTATCGGTATTAGTGGCGGGACAGGCGTCGCTGCAGCGCCCGCATTCGGTACAGGCGTCTAAATCCATTAAATCTTTCCAGGAAAAATGATTGATTTGCGAAGCACCGAAATTTTCGATTTCTTCCAGCTCCATTTTACTGAGCGCCCCTTTCGGCCCCAGTTGCTGGAAGAAAATATTGGCAGGTGCGGTCATCAGATGGGCTAATTTGGAAAATGGAATGTAGGCAATGAAAGCCATTCCCAGCAGCATGTGGCTCCACCAGTTGATGGCGTGCCAGGTTTTCATCGTTTCCGGTGTGAGACCCAGTGCCCCAAACCCGAGGGAAAGAAGATACCCAAAGGGCGACCAGAGCGCCCAGGCAGGACGCGTTACGGCAATGCGCAAACCCTCGATTGTGTAACCGGAAATTAAAATGAGCAGGAGCAGGGTGATGATAATGGCATCGTCCCGTTTGCTCGGCAAATGCTGGGGTTTAAGCACCAACCGCCGGTACGCCGCCAGCAGCAATCCTAAAATGGCAAAAATCCCGAACACATCCAGGGAGACCGAATAGAAGAGGTAAAAAGTGGATTTTAAAAATCGTACGGAAAAGAGCGGATCCAGGATGTCGGCCTGCAGCATAACCAGCAGGGTGCCAATGAACAGGATGGTCATCCCGGCAAAAATGAGCACGTGCATTATGCCGGGGTAGGCTTTGCGAATTACCCGCGCTTGCCCCACGGCATATTTCAGCACCAGCCGAAGCCGCGTGCCGATATTGTCCCAGCGTACCTCCGGTTGCCCAACCTTCCACAACCGGTAGCGCCGGTAAAATCCGTACACAAAAATAGCAATTGCCACTACTGCCAGAACGTACATCCAGACGATTCCGGAAATATTCCAGTAAATCTCTCGGGTGGGGACCTGACCGGTCATCGTTTTTTCCTCCGGATTAAATCAGCTCGGATTTAGTTAACCAAATTTGAACCGCTGTTTTATTTTGTTCAGCAAACCAGACTTTTTATAGTTATTTGCCGGTAATTTCACAGTGTCGATGGTTACTTCGTCGATGATATTCCGGGGATTTTCGTAAAATAGCTTTTTCAGATACGATTCGGGTAAGTGGTCTTTGAGTGCCTCCCAGCATTCCCGGAGGATAAAAGTGCGTCCCTCGGGAGCGTGAGCATCCGAAGCAATAAAATGCACCACCTGTTGTTCCAGTAATTCCATGGCAATACGTTGCACGTTTTTCCCGAAATGTCCCAGCACGCTTCCCGCATTAATCTGGAGTAATCCTCCAAAGCGAATAAAATCCAGCGCTTTTTCTGGCTCGGTAAGTACGGAATTGTAGCGTTCCGGGTGCGCCACGATGGGAATATATCCATCCACCGAGAGGCGAAACAGCACATCCTCGACTCCCTCGGTGATTTGAAACATGGGGAATTCCAGCAAAACATATTGTCCCCAACCGCCCAGTGTGCTAACGCGGTGGTTACGGACGGTTTCGTCCAGGTAGTGGTGATAGAATATCTCGGAACCGGAATAAATGTTGACCCGAATACCCTGTGCCAGAGCTTCTTCTCGCAGCGTAGTTAGTTTGTTAAAATAGTCCTCCTCCATTTCCCGGGGAATGTATTCGTTGAAATGGGAAGTGGCAAACACATCGGTAATGCCCTGTTCCTGCGCCTGGCGCAGCATCTCTAGGGACTCGTCGAAGGAATGCGGGCCATCATCAAATTCCGGAATGAGATGGTTATGTATGTCAATCATCTGCAACACCGTTGCCATCCTCACAAAAATTCATCCTGCCGATGTGATTATCATAGCTGCGTCTGGAACATCGGATTTTAAAATATTATTGGATATTTCCTCTGGAAGCAAATGGTAAATAAGAAAATCCGGGTATCACGGAAAGCTCCTGTGAAAGGAATGCAGATTCCCTGGCAAAAGGGCAAAGCAGAAATTTCCGGAAGGGCTTACCCGAAGTCCCGATGCATGGCCACTCAACCGGGTTTGAGGGGTGGAATGGTTTCGAGCCGGGGAAAAAGGGGAATATCTTTTAACCCGTTTGCCTGCACCAAACGGCGAAAGATTTCCTGATATTCGTCGCGAATCATTCCTTCTGCCTGCCACAGCACTTCTGCCCGGGAATTAATCAGGTAAGCGGCGGGTACGGAGTAAAAATCGAAATAACGGGAAAGCTGAAATTCCGGGTAATCCACCGCTACGGGAATCTCCAGCTCCATCTCCTGGCAGTAAGCACGGGTGCTTTCCTGGTAATCCTGGGAAACAAGAAGGAGATACGTTCCCTTTGTGGGCTGCTTCTGGTAAAACCAGTTCAAATAGGGAATCACGAAATGGCAGGAGGGGCAGGATTGTTTGTAGAATATCAGCAGAGTTTCCGGATGTTGCCGGAAAACCTGCCGGGTGAATCGTTTGCCGTCCAGAAATGGAAGATCGAAATCTATGGAAATGGTCTCAATTTTCTTCATTGATGGGGGACCTTCTGGTATTCGGGTTTTTATTCTTCGGTGAGCCGGGCGAGGAAATGCCACAGCAGGCGCACACCGAAGCCAGTTGCACCCGCGGGCCGATAGGTTTTTTCCGGCATTGCCCAGGCGGTACCTGCAATATCCAGATGCGTCCAGGGGGTTTTTTCCACAAATGTTTTCAGGAACATGGCAGCGGTAATGACCCCTGCTTCGGGTTTGGTGGCAATATTACGCACATCGGCGATTTTGCTTTTCAGGAGTTCTTTGTAGTCGTCCCACAGCGGTAATTGCCAGATGCGCTCGCCGGAGATGTTTGCCGCTTCTTCCAGCAGGTCCAGAAGCTCCTCGCTGGTGGTGAGTGCTGCCGCAGAAAGGTGACCCAGCGCCACAATAGCGGCACCGGTGAGCGTTGCCAGGTCGATGAGATAATCCGGCTGATAATTTTTCTCCACGTAACTCAGGGCATCGGCCAGAATCAATCGCCCTTCGGCGTCGGTGTTGATGATTTCGATGGTCTTGCCGGAGTAGCTTTTCACAATGTCCCCGGGTCGGGTGGCTTTACCGGAGGGCATATTTTCCACCAGCGGCAAAGCTGCGACCACATTCACGGGGAGCTGCGTTTCGCTCACCGCTTTGAGTGCTCCCAGCACGGCGGCAGCCCCGCACATGTCGTATTTCATCTCTTCCATATTTTTGGATGGTTTGATGGAAATTCCACCGGTATCGAAGGTGACTCCTTTCCCTACCAATCCCACCGTTTTTTGCGCCTGGGGATGGGAGTAGCTGGCAATTACCAGATAAGTAGGATTTTCGCTTCCCCGGGCGACAGCCATTAGGGCATTGAGTCCCCGGGCTTCCAGTGCCGTTTCATCCAGAACTTCCAGATCCCAGTTGTATTCCCCGGCCAGATGACGGGCTTCTTCCATGATTTTCTCCGGGTTCATCAGATTTGCCGGATAATCCCCCAGCCGCCGGGTAAAGTTTACGCTTTCTCCCAGAATAAGTCCCTGCCGCACCAGCAGTTCCAGATCCTGCGTGGTGGAAAGCAACACGTCCACACGCTGCACTTCCGGAGGTTCCTCTTCGTGGTGTGTAATGAAATCTTTCACCCGGAATGCGGCGGTGCACAGTGCTGCCACAACTTCCGGTAAAAAGTCGCGGAAGTCGTGCGGTACGGGATAATCTTTTCCCCAGAAAATGGCCAGATGACTCAGTTTCAATTCCCGGGCAACGGCAATGGCTTTCCCCCACACCTGGCGAGCTTTCTCCAGGTCCCATTCATTGATTTTTCCCGCACCCACCAGTACCAGCAATGGCCAATTGGGGTGCCGGGTGTAAATAAAACGGGTCTGGTTCAGTTTTGCTTCAAATTTGGGCTTGACTAAAATATTGGAAAATGAAGGGGCAAAATGTTTTTCCAGAAACGTTAATTCTTCGGGGAGTGTGGTGTTGTCGGTAAAAAAAGGCACGACCAGTAAGGGAGAAGAAAACTCTTCGAAACGCTCGGTACGGAGTTGAACATCCAGCGACATAGAAACCTCGGATTTATGGGTGAAAGATGGGATTTCTTGAAGAATATTTAAACATTACGTGTTTGCAAGGAATTGAGTACACCCCTGCGGAGGTGCTTCGGAAATTCTTTATCTGGTGAAAACGCTCGCAAGAATTTCCCGGGACGGGAAAATGCATTCGAAATCAATCGATTATTTGGGTTGCCAGGCGAACAGCGGTCCCCGGAATAGCTGGTCGTTACGCCGTTTCTCAATCAGTTCCTGTTTGTAGTTTTTCCAGCTATCGGTTTCCACCAGTTTTTGAATTTTCATTACGGCATCGATTACCGCTTCGGGGCGGGGCGGACAACCGGGAATGTACACATCCACCGGGATAAAGCGATCGATTCCCTGCACCAGGGTGTAGGTATCGAAAATACCTCCGCTGGAAGCGCAGGCGCCCATGGCGATGCACCATTTGGGTTCCGGCATCTGGTCCCAGATTCGTTTCAGAATGGGCAGTTCTTTTAT
>JALXCH010000207.1 GCA_026991005.1 Calditrichia bacterium
AAACAGGATGTTATTGCGAATGGTATCCGAGAATAAAAACGCGTCCTGAGTCACTACCCCAATACAACGCCTCAGAGAAGGAAGATGATAGTGATTGACATCCTGCCCATCCACAAAAAGCATTCCCTCCGGAAGAGGATACAGCCGGGGAATGAGTTTGGTCAAAGTGCTCTTTCCACTACCGGTGGGTCCAATGATTCCCAGAACAGATTGAGCGGGAATATGCAGAGAGATATCCTGTAACACGGGTTGATTCTCCCGATAACTGAATGTAAGTTGACGGAACTCGATTTCGCCCCGGAGCTCCTGGCACTTCACCCGGATGGAACCCTCACTCACACTGGGCACAGCATCCAGCACCTGACGCATGCGTTGCATGGAAGCAGCCCCCTGCTGAAACAGACCTACTACCCAGCCCAGCGCAATGGATGGCCAAACCAGCATTCCCATATACAGCATAAAAGCGGTAAACTCCCCAATGGTGATGGTACCCTGAATAACCAATCGACCCCCACCCAGCAGAATGATGAGCACAGAGATTCCCGTCATCACAATCATAGTAGGATGAAACGCCGCCTGAATTCGGGCATAATTTAAATTTTTACGAACGTATGTTTCATTCAATTCCCGGAATTTCTTTTCCCGGTTTCTTTCCTGAGCAAAGGCTTTAATAATAAACATTCCGGAGAAATTCTCCTGGGCAAAACTGGTTATATCTGCCAGTTGAGCCTGAATGCGATCGAACCGTTTGCGGATGGCGGCTCCAAAGCGATTCACCAGTACAGCCATTACAGGAAAAGGGATTAGCGCCAGCAGCGTTAAAATGGGACTGATGATGAGCATCATGGGAATCACCATCAGAAAAGCAAAAATGGTATTGATGAAATAGGCAATGCCCGGGCCCAGCATGGATCGTACAGCGTTTAAATCGTTGGTAGCGCGGCTCATAATATCTCCGGTGGGGAAGCGGTCGTAGAAAGGGCGCGAGAGTGCCTCTAATTTACGAAAAAAATCGTTGCGGAGATCAAATTCAATTTTGCGCGATGCCACAATTATGGTTCGCCTCATCAAGAACAGAAATATCCCCTGCAACGCTGCCACAGCAACAATAAGCAATACATCGCGCTTGAGGAGAGAAAAAGAGATGGGTGGTTTTAGCAAATCGATGGCATGCTGAACAATGCGTGGTCCAATTACCCGAAACAGATTGGTAAGTACCACGAACAAAGCACCCGAAATGTACATCCAGCGGTATTTTCGCAAATATTTTCCCAGATAATGTAACGCGCGAAAAATCGGTTTCTCCTATTCTTTACTCAATAAAATACAATTTACTGTATCTCAAATTTGAGTCAAACAATATTTGAATTCTCCTCTGCTGAAAATTTAAAATTCCCTTGCTATCAAATTATTTTTATTTATATTTAAGAACATATCTGTTCTAATTAATTAATTATCTCTTGATTTATACCATAAAACATTGAATAATCTTTTTCGGATCAGGCCTTTTATTTTCACATCATTCAAAAAAAGGGGATTTAGCATGAAACGAACTGTTCTCATTTTTTTTATTTTCATAATTATTGGAATTATTAATTATTCTATTTTTGCCCAGAACATGCCCACTACAAACGAGGTTACTCTGCCCTCGGCAGGTTCGATGGGTCCTATTTATACCCTTCCACAGCAGGTAGTTAAGCACAATATTTCCAATCCTACTTCTTCATTTATTCCTTCCTACGGTGCAAAATCGCTCCCGTTGGGCACCAACATCGAAGCGTTCAATTTTGATGACAATGCCACAGTAAATAATGGACATGTATTTATTCCTCCCGATCCGTATGGTGCGGCAGGTATTGAACATGTGGTAAATGTGGTCAATACAGGAATTGAATGGTATGAAAAAAATGGAACTCAGCAACATCAGGGAAGTTTGAAGAGTTTTTTCTCTTCACTCAACCCGCATACTTATACTTTCGATCCCAAGGTGATTTACGATCAATACGAAGATCGTTTCGTAGTTATTACTCTAGAAAAAGAATCCTCTCCAGCTCGCTCCCGAATATTTGTGGCTGTATCGGCAACCAGTGACCCCAACGGCACCTGGTACTACCTGGACATTGATGCGCTGGAGACCATTGGAGGGGACGAGAGCTGGGCCGATTATCCCGGGCTGGCTGTGGATGAAGAAGCAATTTACATTACTGCTAACATGTTTGCCTTTTCCGGTGGTTACAAAGGTTCTCGGGTGTGGATTATCGATAAAGGAGTGAGTGGTGGTTTTTATGGTGGTGGAGCGGCTTCTTATAATAAATACGATCCTTATGCTTTAGCAGGAATTCCCAATAATGCGGTTACCACCCAACCTGCTCACGTATTTGATGCTCCTTCCGGTGATTTCGGCACCTATCTAGTTGCTTACTCAGGTTACCATTCCGGTAGCACCGAGTATCTTTTACTTATCCTTATTAATAATCCTCTATCCTCCCCCTCTTTCACCTATCAGTGGGTGAATTGTGGAGATTTTGACGACAACAGTACTTCCATTCAAGAAGCTCCTCAATCCGGCTCGGCGTACCTCATTAACACTGGTGACCGTAGAGCGCTCAATGCCGTGTGGCGGAATAATTTTCTTTACACCGCAGCGAATTGTATGCCCAGCAGCGGCGCTGATGTAGGACAAACCACCGCTCACTGGTTCAAATTATCCACTTCCACCCCTACCAATGTAACTCTTTATGACCAAGGGCATATTGGTGGCGAGGATATTGCAACGAATTGCTACACCTTTTACCCCAGCATTGCGGTAGATAGACATGGAAACATTGGGCTGGGTTTCTCTGCCTCTGCTTCCTCAATTTATCCGGGAGCTTATTATACTGGACGTTTAAACAGTGATCCTGCCGGAACGGTGCAGCCTTCCGAAACCCTGCGCAGTGGGCTGGATTATTACTACCGGGCATTTGGAGGCTCCCGAAATCGATGGGGTGACTATACCGCTATTTGCATCGACCCCTCGGATGATGAAACGTTTTGGGTGTATAATGAATATGCCCTAACCCGTGGGAGCACCATTAGTGGTGAAGACGGACGCTGGGGTACAGCGTTTGGCCAATTTTCTTTTAAAGTTTACGCAAACGTCAAAATCTTTATGGAAGGTCCTTACAATTCCGGTGGGATGAATACCGATCTGAACAGTGCCGGTTACCTTCCTCTTACCCAACCCTACACCGGACATCCCTGGAATTACAGCGGTAGCGAATCGGTGTCCAGTATGCCCAGCGATATCGTGGATTGGGTTTTAATTCAACTGCGTACTGGCACGGATTCCTCCACCACCAAAGCAACCCGCGCGGCTTTATTGCGCAACGATGGGCAAATTGTGGATCTGGACGGTGGTCTGGTAAAATTTGAAGGAATTGTCCCCGGAAATTATTATATTGTAATTCGACATCGCAATCACCTGGATGTAATGAGTGCAAATCCGGTTAACTTGTGGAGCAACTCTTCGTTGTATAATTTTACTTCGGGAAGCACTCAATTTTACGGATCAAATGGTGCCAAAGAGATCGATACCGGAATATGGGGCATGATTGCCGGAGATGCCGATGGAAATGGTCAAGTTCAAACCAGCGACAAAAACGATTATTGGTGGGTTGACACCGGGACAGCCGGTTACAAAAATAGCGACTTCAACCTGAATGGACAGGTGCAAACCAGCGATAAAAACGATTATTGGTGGGGCAATTCCGGATTAGGCACCCAGGTTCCGTTTTAATAAACCTATCCGAACTAAATGAGAGAGGATTATCCATGAAACGGGGTTTACTTTTTTCGGCGCTTTTTCTGTTAATTTTTTCCTTTCAATTGTGGGCCCAAAGCTACGATTTAAAATTTGTTCTGGTCAATGATGACAATACGGTTGGTGGAAACTTTGATATTAAAATCCAGATTAAAGCCAGTTCCGAATTTAATATGGGAACCAGCAATTTAACCTTCAGTTTCAACAGTGCAGCCTTGCAAAATCCTACCCTCCTCCAGGCATTTAATTTCAGTGGTGGCAATTATAGCACCATTACAGTAACGGAACCGCTCAGTGGCGTAACCTCGGTGAATATTGTTTTAAATACACAAGAGTCTGGCCAAACAGTCACCACAAGTTACATGGACATTGCTACCATCCGTTACGAAATTACGGATGCCAATGCAGATAAAAGTTTTGAATGGAGAACTACTACCCCTAACCGCACGAATATCTGGGACGATGCGGCAACACCTCAGGAAACTACTGCAGGAACCCTCCAGAATTATTCTGCCACACTGGCCAACTTGAAAATTTTCCTGGAAGGCGCTTACAACACCTCCAACCATAATATGAATACCACCCTCAAAGACAATGGTTATCTTCCCCTTTCCCAACCGTACAACACCGCACCCTGGAATTACAGTGGTAGCGAAAGCGTTTCCAGTATCCCGGCAGATGTGGTGGATTGGGTGCTTGTAGAATTACGCACCAGCACCGAAGCATCTTCGAAAGTAAGCACCCGCGCCGCTTTCTTGAAAAAAGATGGTTCCATTGTGGATATGGATGGCACCACCGCTGTGAAATTCGAAGGAGTACCGGCAGGAAATTATTATGTAGTTGTGCGCCACCGCAACCATGTGGATGTGATGACGGCTTCTGCAATTTCTCTGGGTACGAACTCTGCACTGTATGATTTCAGTACCGGAACGGACAAATTTTACGGAAGTTCGGCCAAACAACTGGAAAGCAATGTTTACGGCATGTATTCCGGGGATGCAGATGGAAATGGCCAGATCCAAACCAGCGATAAAAATGATCATTGGTGGAATCAGGTTGGAACGGCGGGTTACAAAAGTGGTGATTTCAGTCTTAATGGACAGGTTCAAACCTCTGATAAAAATGATTATTGGTGGAATAATGTAGGAATTGGGAGTATGGTACCTTAATTTAAAAAATAGCGAATTAAAATTAAATTAGAAAGGGGTGTGCTATGAAAAAATTGACTCTATTGTTTCTTTTATTTGGTTTACTGATTGCATCCAATAGTTTTGCGACTGGAATTACGTTTACTTTTGACAATACTCAAATTACCGGGACTTCTCCCAAATATCTGGAATTCGATATTATGGTTTTTGCCGATGCTTCAGGAACAAAAGTAGGCGATTTAATGGCTTATGTGAATTACAATAGCGCGGGTTTTGGAACAAATGTACATGGAAATGGAAAAGTACTGGTAACTAAAGGAAGTTTAATAAGTAGTTCAGATTATAGAATCAGGGTTAATGATAATGGACCTTCTCGTCTGGCAATAACCGTGGAATTTAATCAAAACGATCCCTCTGCGGGAAGTGACTTACCCACTGCACCTACTCAGCTCCTGCATCTCAAAATGGAAATTGCCGACCAGACGCAAAACGCCGGGCTCTCTTTCCAGCAATCTCTCATGGTGGGACAACAATACGAATCGGATCACCAAACTAAATATAGCCCCGTAACTGCTAACGATACCTATGATGGCTCTCTCCCCGTGGAACTTACTTCCTTTACCATTACCGCTGGTAATAATAGTGCAACCCTGCGCTGGAGCACTGCCAGCGAGGTGAATACCAGCGGATTTGAAATCTACCGTTCCACCCAGGAGGATGGAGAATTCCAACTGGTGGCGTCCTATCAGAATAATCCCAACCTCCAGGGTGCCGGAAACTCCAATGAAGGACATACCTATCAGTACACTGATGTAAATCTGGTGAACGGAGTAACCTACTGGTACAAACTGGCAGATGTGGATTTCAATGGCCATCGGAATTTTCATCAGGTGGTCTCGGTAATTCCTAATACCAGTGGTACAAACCTCCAGCGCCAGGAGCAACTGCCAGAATCGTTCCAGTTACACCAGAATTATCCCAACCCCTTTAACCCCACCACTACCATCCGTTTCGACATCCCGAAATTTCAACAAGGGATGGTTAATATGCAATTGGTGATTTACAATACGCTGGGCAAACAGGTACGGGTTCTGTATCAGGGCCCCATTCAACCCGGTTCTTACACCCTGGTATGGGATGGAAGGGATGATAATGGTGAGCCAGTTTCCAGTGGTCTCTATTTTTACTCCATTCGTACAGACATATTCTTTGCCGTGAAGAAAATGATGCTTTTGAAATAAACGCCAACATTTCTCTCCATTTTCTCAAAACCCTCTGCGTTTCTCTGGCAGAGGGTTTTGTGTTTTAAGAAAAATCAGCTTTTCGGAATACCATGTTTCAACCATGTCCATAAACGTAGGTTTCTTCCCAAAGTTCTGTTTGCACCTTTCCTGTGCAGGTACTAATTTTGTTTCAATAAAAAGAATTACCGGAGAATGGAACAATACAAAACAATCGGAAAAGAACATGAATCTTCAGAACATAGCTCGCACCACAATCCAGAGTGCCATTGACGCGGTGAAACCGGATACACTGATACGCCGAAAAGTGCACCGGCAAGGCAATCGGTTAATTATTGGAGATAGGAAATACGACCTGAACAAATTTCAAAACATTTACGTGATTGGAATGGGTAAAGCCTCTGCCCACATGGCACGGGAGCTGGAGCAGATTCTGGGAGAGGCCGTTGCGGAAGGTGTGGTGGTGGTTAAGTACCAGCACTCCGTTCCCTGCCAGCGGATTCGTATTCGCGAAGCGGGGCATCCGGTTCTGGACGAAAACGGGTTAGAAGCCACTTCCGAAATATTGCGC
>JALXCH010000208.1 GCA_026991005.1 Calditrichia bacterium
CCAACGAAGATACACGAATTGCTATTCTGGAAAACGGGAAGTTAGTGGAAATATTTGTGGAACGTCCCGATAACGAACGCATGGTGGGCGACATTTACAAAGGTCGTGTTCGCCGTGTGGTAAAAGGAATGCAGGCTGCATTCATCAACATTGGATTCGAGCAGGATGCCTTCCTGCATTTTTCGGATATGGGGAGCGAGGTAAACCAGCTTTTTGCCGATATTGATGAGGAGTTAATCGAAGAAAAAAAGGGAAATAAGGATATCGATCCGGCGGATTTGCTGCGCAATGGGCAGGAAATTGTGGTACAAATCATCAAGGAGCCCATTAGCAGCAAGGGGCCACGGGTAACCACCGAAATTACCTTACCCGGTCGCTTTATGGTGCTGGTACCCAACCAGGAGCGGGTCGGGGTGTCTCGTAAAATTGCCAGCGTGCGAGAACGCCGCCGCTTGCGTACCCTGGCGCGTAAAATGCGTCCCAAAAACTTCGGCCTCATTATTCGTACCGTAGCCGAGGGGAAGGACGAGAAAACCCTGCAGCAGGATTTACAGAAACTGCTTAAAACCTGGAATAAAGTTCAGACGGAGATTAAGCGCGCTAAGCCACCTAAATTAATTTTTAAAGATCTGGGAATGGCCAGTTCTGTGATTCGAGACCTGTTTACCTCCGATGTCCATCGGGTGGTGGTGGATTCCCGTAAAATGTACCGGGAGATTACCCGTTACCTGAAGGAAGTGGGTTCCGATTTGGTGAATCGGGTGGAGTATTTCAAATCTCGGCAGCCCGTTTTTGATGTGTTTAAGGTGGAAGAGGAGTTAAAACGCAGTCTGGAACGGAAGGTGTGGCTGAAAAATGGCGGGTACATTATCATCGAACAGACCGAAGCGTTAACTGCCATTGATGTAAATAGCGGTCGGTATTTTGGGAAGAAGGATCACGAGCGGAATTCGCTGAAAATCAATCTGGAGGCGGCGCGCGAGATTGCCCGGCAGCTGCGCTTGCGCGATATTGGCGGATTGATTGTCATCGATTTTATCGATATGGAAAAAGAGGAAAACAAACAGAAGGTGATGAACGAGCTGCGGAAGGAATTTGCTCACGACCGTGCCATTACCCGGATGGAGGAGATGAGCCGTTTCGGTCTGGTGGAGATGACCCGTCAGCGGATTCGTCCCAGCCTGATTTTTAACATCACCGAACCGTGCCCCCTGTGTAACGGAACGGGACTGATTCCCACCCAGGGAACGGTGCTGGCCAATATCGAGCGGGCTATTCGGCGGTATGTGGCATCGGATTACGACCGGCGAATTATTATCCGTGCCCACCCCAGCATGGTGGAATACCTGAATAACAAACGCATCAGCCGACGGATGCGTTTGATGTGGAAGTACTGGATTAAAATCGATACCGAATCCGATCCCACCCTGAAACCGTACGAATTCCGCCTGCTGGTGAAGAAAACCCGTGAGGATGTGACCGATAAATTTTTCTAATGGATAATGCAGATTGTTTAAAAATCCCCGGCATTTTGAATGTGTCGGGGATTTTGGTTTAAATACCAGATTTTTGAAAAACCGCAACGTTCGCAGCGAAATATCAAATCAAAAATTTCATTATATCAAGATTTTAATTCTCGTTCATTCGCGTGATTCGTGGGCAAAAATCAATTCTAAGCGTTGTGAAGAATCTCATATTCTCTTCTTCAGAAAGAGATTCTTCACCCTCGCCTGCGGCGAGGGTTCAGAATGACAGCACCACCCTCCCTGTCATTCTGAGCGGAGCGCCAGCGGAGCGAAGAATCTCTAAGACAATGAATGGATTGCTTTTAGTGAGCAACTGAAGATCGACTCTCGCAATTCCAGATTAAAAAAACCGCAGCGAGCGCAGCGAAAAAATAGCATTATAAACTTCATTATATCGAGATTTGCATTCGTGTTCATTCGTGTGATTCGTGGGCAAAAATCAGTTCAAAACTATTAATTTGCTCCTTTCCTTTTCTTTTGATCGGTATCCCCCCTCTGCCTATGTGGCAGAATATTCTGCCATTGTGCGATACCGGAGAGAGGCGAGAAAGATTTCTATTTTTTTGAAAATATTCATAAATCATAAAATAACAAATAGTTATGGAGTTACAGGTGGAAGCTGGCACAAAAGATGCTATTTAATGAGTGAACATCAACACGAAAAAAAGGAGGTGAAATTATGAACCTTGACAAATTTACCATAAAAGCGCAGGAAGCTCTGGCCAATGCTCAGCAGTTGGTCATGGATAAAGGGCAACAGCAGATTGAACCGGAGCATGTGCTTTACATTATGGTGAGCGATACGGAAGGAATTATTCCCCCTATTCTGAAAAAGTTGGGGGTGAATCCGGAGGATGTCAAACGTCAATTGAACCTGGCCATCGAGAAGTTCCCCAAAGTATATGGTGCGCCGGGACAGGTGTATGCTTCCAACAACTTGAATGTGCTGATTAATCAGGCCATGAAGGAAGCAAAGAATCTGAAAGATGAATATGTATCCACCGAGCATTTGCTTCTGGCTATGTCCGATCAGAAAGGCACGGAAGCATACCGAATTTTAACTTCGCTGGGAGTTACCCGCGATGCCATTCTGAAAGCTCTGCAGGAAGTTCGGGGTAGTCAGCGAGTCACCGATCAGAATCCCGAAGGTAAATATATGGCGTTGCAGCGCTATGCGCGGGATTTAACCGATCTGGCGCGCCAGGGGAAGCTGGATCCGGTGATTGGACGAGATGAAGAAATCCGCCGGGTGCTGCAGGTGCTTTCGCGCCGTACTAAAAACAATCCCGTGCTGGTGGGAGATCCCGGAGTAGGTAAAACTGCCATTGTGGAAGGTATTGCCCAGCGCATTGTGCGTGGCGATGTACCGGACAATCTGAAAGATAAACGGATTGTCGCCCTGGATATGGGGGCATTGATTGCCGGTGCCAAATTCCGGGGTGAATTCGAAGAACGGTTAAAAGCGGTGTTGAAAGAAATCCAGGAGTCGGAAGGTAAAATTATTCTGTTCATCGACGAGTTGCACACCCTGGTGGGTGCCGGTGCTGCCGAAGGTGCCATCGATGCTTCCAACATGCTGAAACCGGCACTGGCACGGGGAGAATTGCGCTGTATCGGTGCTACTACCGTGGATGAGTATCGGAAATACATCGAGAAAGATGCGGCGCTGGAGCGGCGGTTCCAGCCTATCCTGGTAGAAGAACCCAGTGTGGAAGATACCATCTCCATCCTGCGTGGGCTTAAAGAAAAATACGAAGTGCATCACGGAGTGAAAATTACCGATGCGGCTATTGTGGCGGCTGCCACGCTCTCCCATCGCTATATTACCGATCGTTTCCTGCCGGATAAAGCCATCGACCTAATTGATGAAGCGGCAGCGCGTTTGCGCATCGAGATTAATTCCATGCCCGAAGAACTGGATGAAATCGAGCGCCGCATTAAGCAACTGGAAATTGAAATGGTGGCATTGAAGAAAGAAAAAGATGAAGCTGCCAGAGAGCGGTTGAAACATATTCAGGAAGAACTGGCCAACTTGCAGGAGGAGCGTAATAAGTTGTTTGCTCACTGGAAGCTGGAAAAAGAGATGATTCAAAAGATTCGCGACATCAAGACGCAGATTGACCAGTTACGGATTGAGATGGAGAAAGCCGAGCGCACCGGCGATTTGAATCGCGTAGCAGAAATTAAATATGGCCAAATTCCCCAGTTGGAGCGGGAATTACAGGAAGCCACCAAAAAGTTGCAGGAGATTCAGAAGGACCGCAAGATGCTGAAGGAAGAGGTGGATGAAGAAGACATTGCGGAAATTGTCAGCCGTTGGACGGGGATTCCGGTGTCGCGGATGCTGGAGAGCGAGCGGGAAAAACTTCTGAAAATTGAAGAGCGACTTGCCCAGCGGGTAGTGGGGCAGGAGGAAGCCATTCGAGCTGTGGCAAATGCCATCCGCCGCTCGCGGGCAGGATTGGCAGATAAAAATCGACCTATCGGGTCGTTCATCTTCCTGGGGCCCACCGGTGTGGGAAAAACCGAGCTAGCACGCGCGCTGGCAGAGTTCCTGTTCGATGACGAAAACGCCATGATTCGCATCGATATGTCTGAGTACATGGAGCGGCACTCGGTATCGCGGTTAATCGGTGCGCCTCCCGGTTACGTGGGCTACGAAGAAGGTGGCCAGCTAACCGAAGCGGTTCGGCGCAAGCCGTATTCTGTGGTGCTGCTGGACGAAATTGAAAAAGCACACCCGGAGGTGTTCAACATCCTGTTGCAGGTGCTGGACGATGGTCGCCTGACGGATAACAAGGGGCATGTGGTGAATTTTAAAAATACCATCATTATCATGACCTCTAACCTGGGAGCGCATTTGATTCTGGAAAAATCTCAACGCATCGATGAACATAATCGAGAAGAGATTTTCCGCGAAATTCGAGAAGAGACCATGGTGCTGTTACGTCAGTCCTTAAAACCGGAATTTCTGAACAGGGTGGATGAAATTATCGTCTTCCACAGCCTGACCCGTGAACACATTAAACAGATTGTGGACTTGCAAATTGATCGGGTGCGCCAGCAACTCAAAGAACAGGGTCTGGATATTACCCTCACCGAAGCGGCCAAGGATTATCTGGCAGAGCAGGGTTACGATCCGGCTTTTGGTGCTCGGCCTCTGAAACGGGTCATTCAGCGCGAAGTGCTGGATAAACTGGCTTACGAAATTCTGGCCGGAAAATTCCACAAAGGACAGACTATCCAAGTGGATTTCGACGGACGGGAAATTCAGTTCCTGGCCATTGAAGAAGTGCCTTCGGAAGAAGTGGAGGCTTAATCATAATAAAAGGCGGGATTTCTTCCCGCCTTTTTCATTTAATAAGTTGAAAATACTGGAGATAGAATAATTTTTTTCAACAATGGGAAACAATTTGTGAATAATAAAGTAATAAAAATCGTAATTTTAAATAGAAAGGAGAAGCGACTATGGAAAAGCGCGAGATGTTTCGCTATGGACTTATTCTGATTGGATTGGGGATTATGATTGGGTTGCTGCTTTCGGCCGGAATGAACTGGACCAATCATTCTGAGGCATCACCGGAGGCGACTGCGGTACAAACAGCCTCGGACGAAGCATCCAACAATGAAGCAGAACCTCCGGAACTCCCTCCAAATATCTCTGGTAAGGAAGCGTTAAATGCTTTGAGTACCGCGTTTGCCGATGTAGCAGAGCAGGTAAATCCATCAGTAGTAACAATTTTTACCGAAACCATTATCAAGCGCGGGAAACAAAATATCCAGCCATTCCCATTCGAAGAATTCTTCGGGGACGATTTTTTCAAACGTTTTTTTGAAATGCCCCCTCAACCGGAAGGTGATTTGAAACAGATGGGATTGGGTTCCGGGGTGATTGTTTCCGAAGATGGAATCATTCTCACCAACAATCATGTGGTCAAAGGGGCGGACAACATCAAAGTGCGTTTGATGGATGGCAGCGAGTACGAAGCAGAAGTGAAGGGAACGGATAAACGCACCGATCTGGCAGTGATTAAAATTAAAGCTAAAGGTTTGAAAGCCTTAAAGTTTGGCGATTCGGATAAAGCCCGGGTGGGGGAGTGGGTTCTGGCGATTGGTTCTCCTCTGTCTCCGGAGCTGGCGCACACCGTAACGGCAGGCATCATCAGTGCTAAAGGGCGCAGCGGTGTGGGATTAAGCATGTATGAGGATTACATCCAGACCGATGCCGCTATTAATCCCGGGAATTCCGGAGGTGCACTGGTGAACCTCAAGGGAGAACTCATCGGAATCAATAGTGCCATTGCCACCCGGACCGGAGGTTTTATGGGAATTGGCTTTGCAATTCCCTCTAATCTGGCTAAAAAAGTGATGAACGATATTTTGACCAAAGGCCATGTGGTGCGCGGCTGGCTGGGTGTGTACATCCAGAATGTGGATAAGAAACTGGCCGAAGCGCTGGGAATGGAAAAACCGATGGGTGTGGTAGTTTCCGGTGTGCAAAAAGATAGTCCCGCCGAGAAAGCCGGATTGAAGGTGGAAGATGTCATTATCAAATTTAACGGAAAGAAAGTAAAGAATACGGTGGAATTGAGTACCTGGGTTGCAGCTGCGGGACCGGATGCAGAAGTGACACTAACTGTGCTGCGAGATGGCAAAGAAAAAGTGATTAAGGTGAAACTGGGACAGTTCCCGGAAAGCGAGGAAGAGGTCCTGGCTAAAAGTAAAGCCAGCGAAAAAATTGGCCTGGAGGTCTCTAATATTACTCCCGAACTGGTACAGCGCTACGATCTGAAAGTGAAAAAGAATGGTGTGGTGATTACCAGCGTAAAACGTGGCAGTGTTGCTGCACAATCCGGCTTGCGACCGGGTGATGTGATTTTGAAGGTAAATCGGAAAGAGGTGAAGAATGTGGACGATTACGCTAAAATTGTGGATAAACTGAAACCGGGCGATACGGTGCTCTTCTACATCCAGCGCGGCGATGCAAACATCTTTGTGGCGTTCACTATACCCAAAGATTAAATTAGATGACATACGTTCTCCCAGATAAGACTCCCCCGGTGCGGGTATATTCCCGTGCCGGGGGGGAATTAAGAATTTTGAATTAAGAATTTTGAATTAATTTTTTGTAACCCGAGTTTGACAGTTGTTTTTTAATAAATTACTGTTTATACTGTAATTAGCTTTGAACAAAAATTGTAATGTTGTCACTACAAACTCAAAATTGTGGG
>JALXCH010000209.1 GCA_026991005.1 Calditrichia bacterium
CAAGTGCTAATTCACACAATGCATAGACTACATAAAGCCGTAAAAACGGGCTTCCGTGTTGCAGTTTTTGCAGTAATAATTAGCAATTCAGGCTATTGGGCAAATAAACAACTGTCAAACTCGGGTTGTAATTACAGAAATGAATAGGTACTTGCCCACGAATCACACGAATGAACACGAATAAAGATTTTGATATAATAGAATTTGTAATTTGGTATTTCGCTGCGCTCACTGCGAGCGCTGCGGTTTTCCAAAAATCTGGGATTTGTGGGAGTCGATCTTCAGTTGCTCACTAAAAGCAATCCATTCATTGTCTTAGAGATTCTTCGCTCCGCTGGCGCTTCGCTCAGAATGACAGGGAGGGTGGTGCTGTCATTCTGAACCCTCGCCGCAGGCGAGGGTGAAGAATCTCTTTCGGAAGAAGAGAATATGAGATTCTTCACAACGCTTAGAATTGATTTTTGCCCACGAATCACACGAATGAACACGAATAAAGATTTTGATATAATAGAATTTGCAATTTTGTATTTCGCTGCGGACGCTGCGATCGCTGCGGTTTTTTAAATCTGGAATTTGTTAACCGCTATTTGGAATTTCACCGCTATATCACACTCTGTGTTCAGTTTGTAAAATCATCAACATCCAATAAAGATATCGTCTAACAAATTCGGGGTAACTGCTCGCCGGTCAACATATCCAGAATGCGCTTGCTACCAAATTCTGTGGTCAGCACAACCTTCCCGGGATGGGCATCGGTTACTTCCCCGATGATGGCGGCATCGGCTCCCAGGGGATGTTTCCGGAGCTGCGTAAGCACCTGGGATGCCACCTCTTTTTCCACCACCAGCAACACTTTCCCTTCATTCGCCAGGTAAAGGGGATCCAACCCCAGAATTTCGCACAATCCCTGCACCTCGGAGCGCACGGGGAGTTTATCTTCCCAAAGCAGGATGCCCGCCTGGCTCCCCTTCACAATTTCGTTGAGAGTCGTTGCCACACCTCCCCGGGTGGGATCGCGCATGATGCGGATGGAGTGCCCAAAATCTGCTACACTGGCGATAAGCTCGTTCAACGGGGCACAATCCGAACGAATGTCGCTATGTAATTCCAGCCCTTCCCGATGCGCCATGATGGTGGTTCCGTGGTCTCCAATGGTGCCGTTGATGATAATCTGATCTCCGGGATAAATTTTGCGCTCCGAATTGAACGCCGGATTTAACTCCCCTACACCCGCCGTGTTGATGAAAATCTTATCCATCGCTCCCCGGGGAACAACTTTGGTATCGCCGGTAATGATTTGAACATTTGCCTTATCCGCCGTGCGTCGCATGGATTCCAGAATCTGTTGCAAATCCGCAATGGGAAACCCTTCTTCCAGAATCATGCCCACACTTAAATATCGGGGGATAGCTCCCATTACGGAGAGATCGTTTACCGTACCCGAAACAGCGAGAGTCCCAATATTCCCCCCGGGGAAAAAAATGGGATCCACCACATAACTGTCGGTGGTCATCACCCAGCGTTCTTCACCAACCCGAAAAACCGCCCCGTCATCCAGCGGCTCCAGTAAGGGATTGTGAAAATAAGGTAAAAACACCTCTTCAATCAGTTCATGCGTCAGTTTGCCACCACTACCGTGCGAAAGCAAAATTTTATCGTTTTTCATCGTTTCCTCTTCTATTTTGGATCAGCAAATATTTCACTTCTTCTGGTAAAAAACGTTAAAAATAGTTTAATTCTGCCGAAAATCTTTTAAAAAACCGAACACAATTTCTTTTCCCGAGCTAAATCCGGTTCTTCAGGCCATGCGCTCATATTTGTAATAGGCGGCACACGTTCCTTCGCTGGAGACCATACAGGCACCAATGGGATTAACGGGAGTGCACACTTTGCCGAATAGTTTACATTCCGGTGGCTTTTTCACCCCTTTCATAATTTCGCCGCAAATACAGGCCGGATGCTCTTTGGTAGGCTCCACTTCCACATCGAAACGTTTTTCTGCATCAAACTCCTGGAATTCGGGACGAATCTGAAGTCCACTGCCGGGAATCCAGCCAATCCCCCGCCATTCCGCATCGGAAGGTTCCATCACCTGATAAATAATCTTCTGGGCATGGACATTGCCCTCCCAGGTGGCTACCCGGGTGTACTCGTTATCGACATGGGGATTTTTCTCCCGAATCTGTTTCACCAGCAGGTAGATTCCCTGCAAAATATCCACCGGTTCGAATCCCGCCACGGCGCAGGCTTTTCCGTAATCATCTGCCAGAAATTGGTAGGTCTTTGCCCCTATGATGGCCGTAACGTGGGCCGGGCAGATAAACCCATCAAGCTGAACTTCGTCTCCGGAGGCCAGCAATTCCATGGGACGGGGCATGGTTTTGTGGGATGTCAGAACCGTGTAATTTTTCAACCCTTTTTCCCTGGCCATTAAGATGGAGGCGGCAATGGTGGGAACAGTGGTTTCAAATCCCACGCCCAGAAACACCACCTGCTTGTCGGGATTCTGCTCGGCGATGCGCAGGGCATCCAGGGGGGAGTACACAATTCGCACATCCCGTCCCTCGGCCTTTTCCCGCTCCAGACTGCTGGAAGAACCGGGAATGCGCAACATATCTCCGAAACTGGTAATAATGACCCCGGGTAACCGGCCAATGGCAATAGCCCGATCCAGATACGCATTGGGTGTCACGCACACCGGGCATCCCGGACCGGAAATCAGTTCAATATTTTCAGGCAGTAAATGACGAATTCCAAACCGGGCAATGGACATGGTGTGCGTTCCACACACTTCCATCAGTTTTATATGAGGCAATCCACTGGCAATCCGTTCAATCTGTTTCACCAGCTTCTTCACTATTTCCTTATCACGAAATTCCGTTAAATATTTCATCATGGAATCATCCCCTGTTTTAGTTGATTTGCAGCAATATATCCCTGTCCCAGGGAAAGTCCCCCGTCGTTCGGTGGTACTACGGTATGATAATACACCCGAAAACCCTCTGCACGCAACTGTTGAATCAATCCTTCGCTCAAAATCCGGTTCTGAAAACAGCCCCCACTTAACACTACCCGCTCTAACCCTGCCTCCTGGCGAATACGCCGGGAAACCTCTACCAGCGCCTGAATGACGCTCGCATGAAATTTTGAGCTGATTTCTTCTACCGAACGCTTCCGGGAAATATCTTCCCACACCGCTTTCAGTAAAGGACGCCAATCCAGTTCCAGCGGGAAATGGTTTCCTCGTACCGGCAACGGATAGCTGGCATCCCCTGCATCATTCTCCCCAACCGCCACGCGAGCTTCCAGTTGCATGGCGGCCTGTCCTTCGTACCCTACCCGGTGGCGTAACCCTGCCAGCGCCGCCACCGCATCAAAGAGGCGGCCACAACTGCTGGTTAAGGGGGTGTTGAAGCGCCGCTGCAGCATCTGGTGCACCAGATGTGCCTCCTCCGGTGTAACATCCGGGAAAAACGATTCCGGCTCAAAGGGAATCGAAGCCTCTTGCAGGTAGGCAGTGGCCATGCGCCAGGGTTCCCAAATGGCTTTTTCTCCCCCGGGCATGGGCACTTTTCGGAAATGAGCAGCCCGCCGAAACTGTACCTCACTGGCAATGAGCACCTCTCCGCCCCAGATGGTACCATCCGTGCCATAACCGGTACCATCCAGTGCCAGCCCAATCACTTCCCCTTTTAATTGATTTTCTGCCATAGCGGAAGCAATGTGCGCATGGTGATGCTGCACCTCCACCACAGGCCAGCGTTCCTGCTCCCGGGCCCATTTTGTGGAAAGGTATTCCGGGTGCATATCGCACACCACCAGCTGCGGTTCAATTTGCAAAATTTTTTGAAAATGCCGGATGCTTTCTTCAAAAAACTCCAGAGTAGCCAGATTTTCCAGGTCGCCAATATGTTGCCCCGGAAAGAAGAATTGCTCCTTGTTCAAACAAATCACATTTTTTAACTCCCCACCCACTGCCAGCACGGAAGGAAGTGATTCGCTAACCATCACCGGTCGGGGGACAAATCCCCGACTGCGCCGGATGTAAGCGGTTTTCCCCGCCAGCACCCGCACCACCGAATCATCCGCACGCTGGTAAATATCCCGATTGTTCATCAAAAAGAAATCTGCGATGCCCCGCAAACGTTCCCGGGCTTCTTCGTTCCGGTACACAATCGGTTCTTCACTTAAATTGCCGCTAGTCATCACCAGCGCCAGGAACTCCCCTTCTCGCATCAACAAATAATGAAGCGGAGTGTAAGGCAGCATCACTCCCAGATAATCGTTATCCGGCGAAACAGAGGGAGCAATGGGATTGGGATGCTTTTTCTGCAGCAGGCAGATAGGGCGCTGCTGGGAGAGGATGATTTCCTCCTCCAGGGCGCTCATTTCTGCAAACTGGCGAATATGCCGGGGAGATTCGCACATCAGTGCCAGCGGTTTTTCGTAACGGTGCTTCCGCTGGCGCAGCAGGCGAACCGCATCTTCGTTGGTGGCATCCACCGCCAGATGAAATCCCCCCAGCCCTTTGATGGCCACAATTCTCCCTTCTCGTAAGAATCGGATGGCCTGGGTGATGGTATCCCCGTCTATCGGTTCTCCCTTCGCATCTTCCAGCCAGATTCGGGGCCCGCATACAGGACAGGCATTGGGCTGAGCGTGAAAGCGCCGATTTGCAGGATCGTGGTATTCCGCTTCGCATTGAGGACACATGGGAAAAACCGCCATTGTCGTATTAGGGCGGTCGTAGGGAATATCCTTAATGATGGTGAAACGCGGGCCGCAATTGGTACAATTGATGAAGGGATAACGATACCGGCGATTGTGCGGATCGAACAACTCCTGCAGGCAGTCCGCGCATATGGACATATCCGGCGAAATGAAAGTAAACTTCTCGGTTGTTTTTTCGCTTTGTCGAATGCGGAATCCCGTTTCTTCCTGCACGGGGATGGTCTCACTTCGAACTTCTGTAATCTGTGCCAGTGGCGGGGGATTTTGTTGCAGATGGGTGAGAAACTGATGAAGCGCTTCTTCAGTTCCCTGCGCCTCGATGGTAACACCCAGGGAATTGTTCAGTACCCAGCCAGTAAGGCCGTAGCGGGTAGCCAGATTGTACACATACGGACGAAATCCCACTCCTTGTACAATTCCCTGAATGTAAATTCGTTTACGCTGCTTCATGAATGAATGGCTATGTTCATTGCGACGAGGATTGATCGTTATCCGGATTGAGTTCCTCTTCGGGATAATCTCCCATTTGACGGAAAAGCTCCAACGTTAATTTTGCCTCCTCCTCATCCAGCCGTTGGATGGCAAAACCGGCATGGACGATGACGTATTCCCCCACCTGGGCGTCGGGCATCATCATTAAACTAATCTCCCGGGTGACACCACCTAATTCCACCACCCCCATATCGCCTTCACGCTTTATCAATTTCATGGGAACTGCCAGACACATAGGAACCTCACTTTTTATGGTATCTTTGATTCTTAAATATAAAAAAATTCACTTCCGGATAACAAAAGGGAAATTTTAAAATACAAACCTTAAATTCGTAAGTTAAATATTCTTTATACTAACAACGAAAGCTATCTTTTTCCCTCACGAATCCCAACCTCCACCCGTGTTTCTCCCCACTCTACAAAACAGCGGTAAACTCTTTGCAATTATTCTTCCGGATTAAAATACACTCCTAACTGGAGGATTGCTCCCCGACTGCCCTGGCTATTTTCAATTATAATCCCTTTGTAAGAGAGCTGGTCGTCGGGAATGAACGCATGGGATTGTAAAAACAGAGTGACTGATTTTGCCCGCTGATTGGCCAGCGTTTGATTGTATTCCCGGTTTCCCGCAGCCGCCTGAATGATTCGCACCTCGATTTTCTGGTAAGGCAACTTCTGAATCTCCCGGGCAATTCGGGAAAGCGTTGTCTGCTCTTCTTCCGGGAGGGTTACCCCACCCGGTGCGAAGTTGAGTCCATTAAGCGTTAGCAGGATTTGATTCCCTTTTTGGGCGGTTATTACTCCAATTTTCAGTAATCGCTGCTTCAAAGCACTTAATTGGCTTAAAAATTCCTGGTGCTTCCCCAATTTTTCCTGCAATTCCTGAATCCGCTGATTCAGCCGCTCTACGCTATCTCGCAGCACGCGATTTTTTTCCCGCTCCGTTTCCAGGGAATGTTTCAGGGACTGCACACCGGTGGTTACATCGCTTAACACGGCAGGCACTCCGGCAGAATAATCCGGGATATATTCAATGGCCTGGCACAATTGATTGATGGTCTGCTCCAGCCGAAGCTGATAGGTTTCGAAGGCAGATTTGGTGCGGTAAATTTCGGAAGCTTTCTGGGTGAGATAGAGCAGGTGCTGGCTCTCCTGTTGCAGTTTCTGAGCTTTGGCCTGTAAAGAGGCATCGTTAAACCGCTTTTTTTTGAGGATGGTTTCCACCTGATGGAACAGATCGGTCACCAGCTTGTAAGTGGTGGGAGCATACTTTTCCGCGCCAAGATTTTTGGCTTCCTGGAGAAAAATGCGAACCTCGCTGAGCAGTTTATTGCGAATTGCCTCGAATTGCGCCTCGCGATAGAGACGTTCCAGAGCATCAATTTTCTCCTGATAGCGCTGGGGGCGGGAGTGCTTTAACTTTTCTGCCAGACGATGAAGTTCGTTTTCGGCTTTCTGAAAATAATCCTGGGCAAAATCATCGGCCCCATTGGTTAGAGCAGCTTCGCGTGCAGCCAGCACAC
>JALXCH010000210.1 GCA_026991005.1 Calditrichia bacterium
CATCTGCCGGCGGGATTTTTGTGATGAGTTGTTTGGTCTGGCTAATAGCGCCGACCTTAATTATGGTAAGTGCCTTAGTGGCATGGAATGACTACATAGGTGTAGTCATTGAAAGACGAAAAGAGAGGAGGAAAAGAAATGAATGAGAATAAGTGCGATGAAAAATTCCAGAGATATTTGAAAGATTTGAAGGCGGAATTGCCTTCTTGGTACAAAGAAGATATTCTCCGTCGCCATCCCTCTATTGAGATGGCGGTGAAGAATTTTATCCGGAAGGTTAAGGAAGGAGAAAAGGAGGAGTTGACTGCGAATGAGTTTTCGCAATTGACTCCTGGCGATTGGAGTGATGAAGATGTTATGGAATTGCTCCTGAATTTTTGCCTAGATATTCGAGAGGATGGTGTCTGGGCGTTTCGTGACTCATCTGGAGAAAGGTGGGAACTCTGGGTGGATGAATGGGACAAGTTGGCGCTTGTGAGAATAAGCGCTTTCCAGGCGGAAGCAATCGGATTTGAGCCCATTGTGGCACTAAAGCCATCCGGGATTGATGATTTCCGGTTGGCTCGTCGGGTTAAAAACCGCCGATCCGCCGATCCGCCGGATACTTATGAGGAGTTTAAAAAATTTCGGCGGAATCAATAAAGTATCACTCGCCACGCCGGGTGATACAAATTTCGTTCTTTTTTAAATTCCCCACAGGGTGTGGACTGTGGGGAGAGAGGGCTCGGTACTGAGAAAGTTGGTGCCGGGTAAAGGCTAACTGGGTGAGTTGGATTGAAAAAGAAATTGGTTACTTCTATTTTTCTTTCTGACTCACCCCAACAATCAAGCTTTTTAAATAAAAATTTAGAAAGTTTGTAGTTGAATAGAAACATTTAAACATGTAAACATCTAAACATGTAAACATTTAAGCATGTTAGCATTTTAACATTTAAAGGTGGTCTGTTTGGGAGTTTTGAAGGTGAGATTAGAATTCCCAAACAGGGCGCTTTGTAAAGTTGTTTCTCGCTTTGTTTACAAAAAAACAAAGTAGATCACCGCACACTTTACGAAAAATTAAATTTCGTAAAGCTGAGCAAAGATCGCAGAGACGCAACTGAGTTTCGGTTAAAACCGAAGCGCCCCCAAGAGTTCTTTAAAAAAATTGGAAATCTCTTTGCTTACTGTCGGTGGAGAGAATTGAAATTTCCGAAAAATCAAAAAGGGCGAAATGCCCCCTTCCTCGCGTTGTCCATAGGCGCGAGAGACAGTGAAGGACTCCGATAGGAGGGAGATATGGAGATTTATGATCGGTATATGGCTATATGTTGTGATATCGATGATCTACCGTGGCACACTTGCCCTGTCAGGGCATGTGTAATCCGAAAAAGATTTTCAATTCCAGAATGGGTATTCCCAGATGCACGATTTTATGTCTCCCCAATCCACGGAGGGATATATTTTCAGTACCCAAATCGTCCAGGAACATTTCTGCTATATGAGGCGGACGATTATTATAATCCCGGAGGTTTCCGGGTGATGGTGTGGTACGAGGATGTTATTGAGGAAAAATGGTGGGATTTTGAGACCGCCATTTATAGTAAAAATTTAAAAAGAAATGTAATGTTTCGGGCAGTTAATCAGCCTGATGCATTCATTTATGTGGATTTTTTGGACGGGATTATCCCGAACACGTTTGGCGTGCGGATCCGTGAAGGAGGAAGGAGGTCAACCGGAAGATTACTGACGGTTAAGAATTCGGACGATCTCGTTAGCAAGGCGCATTCTTGGTGGCGAGATTTTTTAAGGAGGAAGGGGTAATTTCTCACCCGCCACGCCGGGTGATACAAAATTTTAGTTCTTTAGGTTTTTGAGCTTCCCACAGGGCGTGGACTGTGGGGAGAGAGGGCTCGGCGCTGAGAAAGTTGGTGCCGGGTAAAGGTTAATC
>JALXCH010000211.1 GCA_026991005.1 Calditrichia bacterium
GTATAAATACCACGAGTTTGTAGTAGGAGGAAGTGTGAAAACTTATTCAATTCCTTTGCTGATTTTATCATATTTTTCAATAATTTTTGGAAATCAACTGGATTCATTAACAGTTCAAAAGGCTGTTGCATTTGCCATTGAACATAATCCCTCCTTAAATCAGCTCCGACAACAAATAAAAATGGCAGAAGCCGTTCGCTGGGAAACACCTGGTATCGGTACTCCTACTATTAGTTGGTACAAAGAAGGTATCCCCATTAACAGTACTCCAATTTTTCCATCGTTCCAGGAAAAAGGTTGGCGCTTGTCTCAACCCATTGATTTTCCGTTGACATCTTTTTTTCGATATCAAACTGCTCATACTCGAGTAAAAGCTATGCGTCTGAGGTACGAATCAAAAATCCGGGAATTAAGAGCACAGGTAAAAAGAGATTATGCCCGTGTGGCATACTACCTGGAACTTTCCCAGCTTAGCCAACGAATGGTTGAAATTGCTGAAGCATTTAAGAACACCGTAAAAGCGCGCCTGGATGCCGGGGAAGCCAGCGAATTAGAATTGTTAAATGCTGAAATCCGTAATCAGGAGGCTAAAAATCAATTACTGGATGCCCACTGGCAATACGATAAAGCACGTTACCAGCTGTTCAATACCATAGGATTAGATCCTGATAACCAGAGTTATCATATTGTATTTCTGGATAGTCTTCGCTATACAGAAGTTCAAATTACCCAGGAAGAGGTTCTGGAAAAACTGGCCCAGCTTCCTGATATTCAAGCTGCTCGGTTGTTTCATCGGGCTGCTCAATTCGGTGTGAGGGCAGCATGGAGTAGCTTATTACCCAATGTAAACCTCGTGTATTATCGGCAGGATTATGGAGAGGGTTTAAATTTTTACGGATGGGAAGTAAATTTTTCTCTTCCCCTGGATTTTCTATTTCAACAAAAGCCCAAAATTCAGCAGGCCAGAGCCAATGTGCGTTTCAAGTTCTGGGAATACGAAAAACAATTACTAAACTGGAAGAAACAGGCAGAATATGTGTGGCACCAGTATGCCACAGCCAGGCAAAAACTCCAACCATACCACACTGAAATCCGGGCAAAAAGCCGGAAACTCCTACAGCTTACTTTAAAAGGATATCAAATGGGCGAAATAGATTATCTTTCTCTGCTGGAAGCTCAACGAGTATATTTACAAACAGAACAACATTATTTTACCACACTTTTTGATTACTCTTTGAGTGTCATTCAAATGGAAACATTTTTAGGCAAAGAATTAATTTTTATTTCACAGGAGTAATGTCGATGCGCAACATATGTCAAATATTTGTTTTCGTTCCTTTTTTATTTTTCGTAATGCTTTGGAGTTGCGGAAAGCAAAAGTCTTATTCTGCTTCAGAGCAAATACCGTTACCACCCAGCCTTCGATCGGAGCAGACGGATCACGTCCAGTTTGTATCTCTGGATTCTTCCCTTGCCCGTCGAATAGGAATTCGCACGGAAACCATTCAAAAAAGAATTCACACCATGCGTTTTCCCGTCCCGGCTATTGTTGAACCCGACCCGGATCACTATTTTATTGTTAGTAGTCCCATCGAAGGTCGGGTGATTGAAATTGCTCATTTTGAAGGAGATTCTGTAAAAAAAGGGCAGGTACTATTTAGAATTCAAAGTGTTATTTTTGCCAATCAACTGGCGGAATTGATGCAAAGTGAAGCTGACTTAAAATATTATCACAATGCTTACAATCGCCTGAAAATTTTAGCCAGACAAAAAATTACCACAGAAAAGGCATTACAGAAAGCTGAAGCAGAATACCTTCGTGCAGTGGCTTTAAACCAGGCTGCGCGAGCAAAAATCCGTGCGCTGGGAATCCCAGAAGAGCAAATTCCACAGATTCTTGACCGGAGCAGTAAAGAACCTTATTTACCAATTTATGCACCGACATCCGGTGTGATTACCAGCCTCCACATTCAACAGGGACAGCCTATTACATCGGAAGAGCAATTATGCTCTGTAACTGATTTCTCTCAACTTCGGGTAGCAGGCTTTATATCGCCCGATGAACTAGCTCTGGTTTCTGTGGGGGACACAGTGGAAATTTGCCAGAAATCAGCAGCCAGCCTGGCAATAAGAGGGACGATTCATTCCATAAATCCTTCACTAGAGCCATTGCACAAATCCATTGTTGTATATGTAAAAATTACTCCTCGTAACAACTGGCCACTTCCTGGGCAGAATCTTCGCATGAATATATTTGCCCGCACACAACAACCAGTTATTGCAATTCCTTTGAATGCTGTAGAATTCGAAAAAGACAATCCTTTTGTATTTATAAAACATTCTCCGGTACGGTATGAAAAAAGACCTATTCGGATTCAACGCATCGTGGGCACAAAAGTTATTGTGGCATCTGGTCTTACGGAAGGTGAAACTATTGCCATTAACCAAATTTTTACCCTGAAAGCCTTGAGTCGATTTGAAGAATTTGCTGAAGAATAAAATGTTTTATCAATAACCGCATAATCGTTTCTGGAGTTCGTATGTTAAATAAATTTGTCGATTTTAGTTTACGTCAAAAATTTGTAGCCATTTCTTTGACGCTTCTGGTCGCCTTTGGTGGGTTTCAAGCTTTACAACACATACCAATCAATTCTTTACCAGACGTAACCCCGGTGCAGGTGCTGGTCATTACCAAAGCAGGACGGTTTTCCCCTTATGATGTTGAAAGATTGGTGAGCTTCCCTATCGAAAATGCTATGAATGGTCTTCCCAGGGTTAAGCAAGTTCGTTCCATCTCCCAGTTTGGCCTTTCCGCTGTAACAATTGAATTCGAAGAAGGAACAGATATATATTTTGCTCGCCAAATCGTTAGCCAGCGGTTACAAGGCATCACCGACGAACTACCTGAAGGTGTTTCTCTACCTCAATTGGGACCAATTTCCACCGCTCTGGGAGAAATTTACCAATATGTGGTTAAGGGAGAGGGATATTCTCTTACGGATTTACGAACTATTCAGGATTGGATTATTGCCCCTCAATTAAAAACCATCAAAGGAGTAACAGAAATAAATTCCTTTGGCGGTTTTGTAAAACAGTACGAAGTCACTGTTTCTCCCGGAAAACTGCGATCTTATAAAATTGGCTTAAAACAGGTAATGGATGCAATTGCAGCTAATAATTCGGTAGCCGGAGGAAATTACCTGGAACATAACCGCGAACAATACATTATACGGGGGTTCGGGCAAATTCGAAATATTGATGATATTAACAAAATCATTGTCACCTATATTGAAGGGAAACCGGTATTTATCCGCGATGTTGCAACGGTTAGTATCGGACGACAAATTCGTCAGGGTGCTGTAACCCAAGATGGTAAAGGGGAAGTGGTTACCGGCATTGTAATGATGCTTCGCGGGGGAAATGGCCGGGAGGTGATTAAAAATATTGAGAAAAAAATTGCAGAGGTAAATAAAAGTCTACCAGAAGGAGTACGAATTGAAAAATTTTATGATCAGTCCGATCTGGTAGAACGTACTACCCACACCCTTACTACCAATTTAATTGAGGGTGGCTTTTTCGTGATCGCAGTACTTTTATTTTTACTCGGAGAAATCAAAGGTGCTCTGGTAGTGGCTTCAGTTATCCCTCTTTCCATGCTATTTGCATTTATTGGCATGCGATATTTTGGACTGGCAGCGAACCTGATGAGTCTGGGGGCTATTGATTTTGGTATGGTGGTAGATGGTTCTGTTGTAATGGTAGAAAATATTGTGCATAAAATTCAGGAACGAAAAAAAAACGAATCGTTAATTTTCATAATTCGCAAAGCTGCCCATGAAGTATCCCGTCCCATCTTTTTTGGGGTATTGATTATTCTGATGGTGTACGTTCCTATTATCACTTTTAAAGGTATGGAAGGTATTTTATATCGACCTATGGCTATTACGGTAGCTACAGCAGTATTTGGTTCCCTGATACTGGCCTTGGTTTATGTTCCAGCCATTTCGGCTATCGTTTTTCGAAAAGGTATTAAAGTTCGACGAAATTATGTAATGGAATTCTTAATTCCACGTTACCGTAAATTTCTAGAAAAGAATCTGGATCGTCGGGTAAAAATTTTGGCACCAGCAGTGGTTATTTTTGTACTCTCGGTAATTATGCTTCTGAACATGGGAACTGAATTTTTACCGGAACTGGATGAGGGCTCCATTTTAATTGAAGAAGTACGCATGCCCAGTGTAACTCTGGAAGAATCCGTCGCTAATGCTAACTGGCTTGCTGGTCAATTAATCAAAAATATCCCTGAAATTAAAACCGTGGTTCCCAAAACAGGTCGTTCCGATTTAGCCAACGATTGGATGGGAGTCCACCAGACAGACGTCTGGGTTATTTTAAAGCCCCGGAAAGAATGGCGTCCTGGCATTGAAAAGGAAGATATTATTGAAATGATTAAACCTTATCTGGAAGTGGAACCGGGGCTCTCTTACAACTTTACCCAACCCATCGCTATGCGAGTGGATGAACTCACAAGCGGCGTAAAATCCGACATTGCAGTAAAGATTTTTGGAGAAGATCTGGAAGAATTGGATCGCATTGGGCGCCAAATTATGCATCTATTACCACAACTATCGGGAACAGATAATTACTATCTGGAGCATGTAAGTGGGCAACCTTACCTCACTATCACAGTAGATCGGGAAGCCGCTGCCGCCTTTGGTTTAAATGCAGACGATGTACAGCGGGTTATTGAAGTGGGTATTGGAGGTATGCCAGTAACCGAAGTTTTCGAAGGACAACGCCGGTTTGATGCAGTGGTGAAATTCCCCGATAATTTGCGCAACAGTTTGTCTATGATTGAACATGTTCCGGTACATCTACCAGATGGTGGTTTTATCCCCTTAAAACGGGTGGCACGGATTGAAGCCGGTGAGGGTCCACGTGAGATTGCACGGGAAAACGGATGGCGTCGTCTGGTTGTAGGTATCAATATTAAAGGCATTGATATTGGAACGTATGTTGCAAATTTAAAAGAAGCCATTGACCGAAATGTTAAAATGCCCCCGGGGTATTTTCTGGAATACGGGGGGACATTTGAGAACCAACAGCGAGCTATGAAACATTTAATGGTTGTAGTACCGCTTTCTCTGTTTATCATATTTGGGTTACTTTATGTTATGTTTGGAGAACTCCGTTATGCGCTATTGATTTTGATTAATCTGCCATTTGCTCTAACTGGGGGTGTTTTTTTGTTGTATTTTCGGGGATTGTATTTATCGGTATCAGCCAGTATTGGATTTGTTGCCCTTTTTGGTGTTGCAGTATTAAATGGGATTGTAATGATTGCCCACCTAAATTCGTTGCGGCAAAAGGGTTACAAACTAAGGGATGCTACTATTGTAGGGGCTACAGACAGATTGCGGCCGGTGCTTATGACTGCTCTGGTGGCCAGTCTGGGATTTATCCCCATGGCATTTAATACCGGTCCGGGCTCTGAGGTACAGCGGCCGCTGGCTACAGTGGTTATTGGGGGATTGATTACTGCCAGTTTGTTAACACTACTGGTACTCCCTACCATTTACAATTGGGTAGAACGAGAAGACAGAATCCCAAAAGATCAAGAATCTATGGAATTTTGATGAGTAGAGAAAATTTTCATTATTTCCTAATCCAGGAAAACAATGAAATAATTTGATTTACTAACTATACAAAATCTCAAAATTCCAGAAGCAGCGCCAGGTGAATAAAAATTTTTTCAAAATCCCGTTAATCTTGTAAATCCTGTTAAAACATTCTTTAAAATAATCATCCCGTCCTAGATGGGACGGGCTTGCGGGCTGATAAGATAAACCCAATTCCCACAAACAAGTTTGTGGGTTATTCGCATACCGTCCCTTTCGGGACGGCTTGATTGGTACTTCTCCAGAGGATTGTTATTAGTCGGGCGTTTCCATAAATGTAAAAATTCTAATTTTTTTTCTGCATTTCATCAATAATATACTTTTTATGATGGTGTATTTTCAAATATATTCATTTTTCGTTTTACATTTTCATTTGTTACACAGCATGTTTCCCATACACTCGCCTGCTTTTGAAATTTAAGATATCGCCTTATTCGGTACCAACAATGCCTCAGTTGCAATTGTTGGATATTGAAATCCGGAATTTATAATTTGATATTTGTTGTTTGTCGTCCGGAATTCGTTCTTTGGAAATTGGAAACTATTTTTTAGCAATTCCCCGGTGCCCAACATCTTAGGGGTAACCGTTGCGCACCGGGGAAAGCAATCGTATTGGATACCACTGATGTGGTTAATTTTTAGATTCTACCTAATACTACTTTAAAAACCTCTTATTCAATTACTTTTTCCAATTCCTTACCCAACTTGCGTGCCATCAACGAAACCCAGATTAATTGCCAGCCATTAAGCACCAGCTCAATCGAAACCAGTAAGCCAATTACCCAGATGCTGGAAAGGGGCCAGTGAACGATGATATAAAATCCCAGATACACGGTAATAAGTCCCAGTACTGCGTGCCAGAACCAGCGCCAACCGTGACGGGCTAAAAAGATTGCCAATCCCAACCGAAAGGTTCCAATGGTTATGAACAACGCTCCTAACAGAATCGTAAACGCGGAAGCACCCTGAACCGGGTTAAGAAAAATAAGAACACCTCCAATCACATATAACAGTGCAAATACCAGGTGCGGAATACGACCGCTCCAACTGGTTTCTTTCTCG